>JASFPE010000064.1:0-15915 GCA_050116155.1 Desulfobacterales bacterium | reverse complement strand
GGCAAAGCAGAGAGTCTCGACATCTGGGAAACCGAGTACCTTCAGGTCCTCCAGGGCGACGATCCGGTGCTCGAATGGGTGCAAGGAACCGCACTGCGACCTGTTCTTAACGGGTTGGCTGATGACAAGCGCGAAATTTTTCTTAACGAATATAGCCAGCGATTGCGCAAAGCATATCCTGTGAGGCCCGACGGTTGTACAATTTACCCTTTTCGCCGTCTGTTCATTGTCGCACTTGTTTAATTCTCTGTGTAAAATAAAGGGAACGCATCTTAGATCTTACATTATGGATACAGTATTTATTTTTTTAATAATAGAATTTCTAATCTACAGATTGCTCTATTAAAAAAAGAGGGTATTGTCTGTTCACGAACGGGTCAAATCTCACAGCCTTTTTCTCCATCTATCCATCATTGAAGGAGGAGAAGATACATGCAAATAGCAGTATATATATTATTAGGCATTGGCATTCTTATTGGATTAGGTGGCCTATACCTTTTGTTCGTGGCGTTGGTCCCCGGCATCAGGGCCCCAGTACAACATCTGGAAAAAGCGAAACAACCTTCTGTGGATGTGGATGTGAAAACATCCCGCTCAAGAAAAGATGTCAGCTTTAACGTCAAGGGTACATCCGTAAGTGCATGGTTGTATCTGCCTGAAAATATGTCTGCCCCGGTTCCCTGTATCATCATGGGGCATGGGTTTGGCGGAACCGGGGATATGGGTCTGGAACGATATGCGGTTCGTTATCTGGCGGCCGGCTATGCTGTCCTGATATTTGACTACCGCTATTTCGGTGAAAGCGGCGGTCAACCCCGCCAGTTGATCTGGTTCCCGTATCAACTTGAAGATTGGCAGGCCGCGATCAAATACGCGCGCAGCCTCAAAGAAATTGATGCGACCAAAATTGCACTATGGGGCACTTCGGCAAGCGGTGGACACGTTATCGTCAGCGCTGCAAAAGACCGGAATATCGCCTGTGTATCCGCCCAGTGCCCGGGCCTGGATGGCCGGGCGTCGGCAATGATGGTATTTAAAAAAGAAGGCCTCAATTTCCGTTTGATCGTGCATGCACAGCGGGATCTGGTGAGGTCCTGGCTGGGCCTTTCGCCCCATAAAATACCCATCGTCGGAAAACCGGGAAGTATTGCCTGCATCACCACTTCCGATGCCTATGACGGATATTCAAATTTTGCTTCAGAAAATTTTATCAACGAAACCTGCGCACGCATCGCCATACGAGGCGATAAATACAGACCGGTCAAACATGCAAGCAAAGTGACTTGCCCGGTCTTGTTGCAGATATGCGAACATGACAGTATCACTCCCAAAAGTGCTGCAGAAGAAACTGAAATAAAATTGGGAAATTTCGCAGAAGTTAAAAACTATCCTATCGGCCATTTCGATATCTATTTTGGGGATAACTTCGAAAAAAGCGTCAGCGATCAGCTTGAATTTTTCAAAAAGCACATTTAACGTATGAAAAAGACAAATCTAAAAAGAATATTTTTCTTAATCTTCTTTCTGCTTATTATTCCTATTTTCTCTACCTGGATTCTTGTTGCCCAACCCACATTTAATAAAAATTCCCCTTCGGCTGTAACACTGGAAAGTTCAAGATTGAAAGCCCATGTTCTTAAATTATCAAAAGATTATTTCCCGAGAAGTCATACAAACACGATAAATCTTGATCGATGTGCTGAATACATACGGGCCCATTTCAAAAAGGCCGGTGCCGACACATCAATACAGGAATTCATGGTTCTGGGGAAAAAATATCAAAATGTTATCGGATCTTTCGGGGATAAAACCGGTGAGCGCCTTGTCATCGGAGCCCATTATGATGCCCGCATCAATACGCCGGGGGCAGACGATAATGCCAGCGGGATATCGGGCCTGATTGAACTTGCATACCTGATCGGAAAAGAAAAACTTAATACGGATATTGATCTTGTGGCCTATACGTTAGAAGAACCCCCGTTTTTCGGTACCGAAAATATGGGCAGTGCCCATCACGCCAAATTGCTGCATGATCAAAAGATAAAGATAAGGTGTATGATTGCGTTGGAAATGATCGGATATTTCAACAACGTACCCGGCAGTCAGTCATATCCCGTGCCTGCACTTAAGATATTCTACCCGAACAAGGGAAATTTTATCGCCATCGTAGGACGTCTGGGTCAAAGAAAAATAGTTAGAAAAATCAAGGGACTCATGAAAGGGGCCGCGGACTTGCCGGTATACTCTGTCAATGCCCCGTTGATGGTTCCCGGCATCGACTTTTCCGATCACAGAAACTATTGGCAGTACGGCTATGATGCAGTTATGATCACAGACACCGCCTTTTACAGAAACCAGGAATACCATAAACCCGGTGATACTGCCGAAAGATTGAATTACGAATTGATGGGAAAAGCCGTCATTCAAGTCTTTGAAGCGATCAAAGGCCTGGCAGAAGGAGACTAAGAACATGGAAGAACTCAACATCGCGACCGTCAAACCGACAATAGCCTATGATGTATTTGAGAAAATTGACATTCGCATCGGTATGATTGAATCTGTGGAAGATATCAAAGGCGCCGATAAGTTAGTCAGGTTGATCGTCAACTTTGGAGATCACCACAGAACAATTCTGGCAGGCATTAAGCAGGAACGTGAAGACCCCAAAGAGATTGAGGGCAAGCAGGCATTGTTTGTGTTGAATCTCGAAGCCCGCAAGATGATGGGCGAAGTTTCCGAAGGCATGCTCTTCGATATCGGTTATGCTGATGGCATTACGCCGGTGCTGGCGGTCCCTGAAAAGCCCGTACCAAACGGCGTTCGTGCGGGTTAAGCCCTAAATAGCAAATAAATTCCAAATTCCAATATTGACGGTTTTGTAAAAAGTCACTTTTTTCGTTTTCCAGTCATTCCGGCGAAGGCCGGGCACGTAGTGAAGCTTTAGCGCTATCCAGTGAATTCAATATTTCTGGATGCCGGATCCGTCATCCCGGACTTGATCCGGGACCGGCATGACGATTCTGAGACTTTTAACGAGACTATCAATATTCAATGTTCAAAACATTTGAGATTTTGAATTTTGGTCATTGGGATTTATTTGTAATTTGGGCACTCACAATCAACTGCAGCCCGTCTTTTTGCTTTTTTTGCCCTTATTGCATAAAATTATATTATGAAAGCCATTGCAAGCATTTTCGCAGTGTTGATTCTCACCGGGCTGGGAGGTGCGATGGCCCATTTGACATCAGGATGGGTTGACTACCAATGGACAATGTGGGGCTGCGCGGTTGTAGTTTTCATTGGCTTCGTCGTTGGTCTGAGACACCCTGTCATAGAGGGGATCGTCGTAACGGGCATATTCATAGGTTTTAACTATGCGGGCCAGAAATTCTTCCTAGAGATCCTGCCGATCATTAGCGGGGCAATTGCGGGTTTCCATTTCTCCATGATCGTAATTTTCGCTTCGGTAGAATCGGAGGAAAAGTCCATGCGGGAGGCGCAGCGATGGGTGTATGAGAAACAGCAAGCCAGGGAAGAAGCGGTAAGGGAAGAGGAAAAACGTAACCGCGAAACGGATCAACAGAAGTACCATGAGCATGTTGCCGCCTTACCGATCCCAACCCCCAAAGCAGATATCCGCGAGTGTTTGGAAGCCTTTCGGACAAAACTTAACCGAGTCTGGCCCCGGCTCCCCCCGGTGCTTTTCGAACTCCAAGATGGATTTTACGAATATATACACACCTGGCTTCAAAGGCAGTTTGTAAATTTTGTAGAAAAACCCCTTGACTGCCCTCTTTATTCTTATGGTGATTACGATCAAGATTATGATGACGGCTACCCAGGAAAAAAGCCGATTGAATGGAAACTGCCGCAATCCCGAATGATGGAAATCTGGGTTAACGGGAAATACAGATTCGATAGCTTAGTGAGCGTACATGACGGCTGGCACCACGTTGAACCGCCCTTTGACTGCGTCCTGGTCTATGCGGATGTGGATCCAAACCAACCGCGATACATTCCCCTGGATCAAGCGACATTCGAACTGCGCCCGGCTGATTAAGAATCGATATTTTTGCTTTTTGGGCGAGTAAGGTATAAAATTACACTATAAGCTATCTCAAAAATGCATCCAACTTAAGATGATTTCATCAAGGAGCTTTTGATGAGTCCCATAACCCATTTCCTGACCAGCTGGGCGGTTGCCAATTCGGCTCATCTCAGCAGAAGAGACAGGGCGTTGGTAACACTCTCCGGCCTCGTGCCTGACCTGGACGGGCTGGGCATCATTGCCGAGATTGCCACAGAGAATTCTTCCCAATTTTTGCCCTGGTGGAGTAAATATCACCACGTTCTGTGTCATAACCTCGGATTCGGTCTGGTCATAACCGTCGTCGTGTTTCTGGCGGCAGTCAGGCGATGGGTGTCTGCATTGCTTACCCTGCTGGTCTTTCACCTCCACTTGATCGGCGATCTGTTAGGAGCCAGAGGGCCGGAAGGTTATCAGTGGCCAATTCCCTATCTTCTGCCTTTTTCAGATCGCTGGCAATTGGTCTGGAATGGCCAATGGGAATTAAACGCATGGCCCAACATGGTGCTTACTGCCCTAATGCTTGCAGTTACTTTTTATCTGGCCTGGAAACGAGGGTATTCACCCCTGGAAATGATTTCCAAAAAAATGGACAGGGCCTTCGTCGAAACGTTGCGGCGAAAATTCGGTCAGCCTCAAACCTCAAATGCCTATATTGAAACGCGTCAAGGAGTGAATTAAATTATCTAATTTTTCTAATAGGGGAACTTAAGCAATTATGAAGATGAATCGAAGACAATTCATCAAACGCGGCATGTTCTGGGGATTTGGCGCTTTAATGGCGAGCTATCCCTTTTTTATTGAAAGACACCTGTTTCAAATAAATACCTATAAAATTCCGGTCCCCCATCTGCCCCGAACATTTAACGGTTTTACCATCGTTCAACTCACCGATTTTCATTATGGCTTTTTAATGTCCATGGCGGTGGTAAAAAAGCTGCTGGCCAATGCAAATTCTATAAAACGGGATATCATCGTATGCACCGGTGATTACATCCATGGGCGCAACAGCCATAAAAAAACCGATACGCTCTGGCCGGAGTTATCCAGACTAAACGCACCATATGGGGTGTATTCCGTATTGGGCAATCATGATCATTGGGGAGCTTTTTCACGATCCCTGTACTGGCTGGGAAAAAGCGGCCAGAATGTGCGCCATAAGGCAATACCCATAGCGAAAGGCTCTGAAAAGATATGGATTGGTGGTTGTGGAGATTATATGGAAGATCAAATCGGAATGGATAAAGCCTTTCGCAATGTTCCACCAAACGATTGCAAAATTGTCCTGGCCCACAATCCGGATACCGCCGACACCCCGTTTCGCACTCGCGTCGATTTGATGATTGCCGGGCATACCCATGGCGGACAGGTCAATATTCCGTTTGTGGGCACCCCCATCCTGCCCGTTCATAACAAAAGGTATTCCAGCGGGTTTATTCAGACACCGTCGACAAATCTATTCATCTCAAAAGGTTTGGGATGGACAATTCTTCCGGTTCGCTTTAATTGTCTGCCTGAGATCGCCGTTCTGAAATTGACGCCGATATAAAACGCTTAGTCCATTTCTCAGCTTTAACTATCCCTCCCCGTCATTGAATTCCTTTTGAATCCGGTGGGTTTTTCGGAGATTTTCAACAATGGTTAAACAAAATATCGAGCCCAAGCCCTACAAGGTTCGACACTTTCTGAGTGAGAAATTTAATGATGCGGCACCGGAATACAATCTGGCGGCACGATAATTTCTGCGGTTTAAATCAAGTCTTGAAGTGGGCTGCTTCCGTGACAGAATCCCTTGGGTTCGGATGGTGAACCCGAGGTATTCGGAAAAGGGGGAATGTGGCAACGCTCGGGAAGTAATTGATCTTCAGCCATCTTCGGAAGCGTTTTCAATAATTTCTCAGTTAATTCAATTTGTTACAGCATAAACCAGTCTGGCGACGCGCCAGATTGGTCCTTTCAGAAAATTCCGAAAATCTCTTAAGAACAACGCAAAACTTACCGATAACACATCTATATCCGATTGTTTTTCGTTTTCCTGGTGTCAGGTACAATCAGGTTTCAGGTGTCGGGTGTCAGGTGTCAGGAATACCAAGTGCAGCGGCTGACACCTGACACCCGACACCTGAAACCTTGTTTTTAATTAGTCTGTAAGAGGAGGAATCATGTACAAAATAAAATGCTATCTTTTAACCATCGTGCTGCTATTTACCATGGGCCTTTGGGGCTGTGGTCTCCAATCAAATTCAGAGACAGCAGATAATGCCATTGATTACGGCGAGTTTGTAGATGGCGTATACAGTAACACCTTTTTTAATCTGGCCATCGCCATACCTGAAGACTGGCATGTGTTGGATGCTGAAGCAAAAAGTCAGTTAATGCGCCAGGGAGGCAAGTTGATGGCCGGTAACAATCGAAATTTAAAGGCTGCCTTAAAAGCCGCCGACCTTGACAGTTTGAATTTGCTGGCTGCCTATGAGCACGCCCCCGGTACACCGGTGACTTCGAATCCCGGAATCATGATCATCGCAGAGAAGATTAGACATATGCCGGGAATCAAACGGGGAAGCGACTATCATTACCATACTAAAAAAATGATGAGAATGAGCAACATTAATGTCGCATTTCCCGAAGAAATATATGAGACATCAATTGATGATGTGTCGTTCGATGTCATGGAAATGCAGATCAATATGGGCCACATGAGCATCATGCAAAAACAATACGTAACCATTATGAATGGATATGCCTTGCTGGTAGGCCTCACCTATCAGGACGGTGATGGACTCTACCAGCTTGAAGATATTTTGCTAACAATGAGTCTCACATAAAATACCAATGATACGAAACGCTAAACGCACCTGGCATATAAGCAACCGATTCATGGCATAGTGCACAAATTAAGGCAATCAAGTGATGAAAAAAAGAATTGTCATTTTACTGATCCTGATCTTTTCTGGCACCACATTTTTCGCCTGTACCGATAAAGCAGCCGATAAAACAGGAAATTCAGAAAAAGGCGCTATTGAAAAATTTACCGATAAAACCGCCAAAGAAGCTGTCCAAAAAATTCGCACCCCTATGAATAAAGCCAGAGCGGTCAAAACCACCGGTGAAAACAAAATGAAAAATATGGATGAGATGGTGAAGGATTAATTGAGGAATTCAGGGATTGAGGAATTGAGGGATTCAGGGATTCAGGGATTCGATTGCGCATCTCGAATTGTGGATTTTGGATTTTGGATTTTGGATTTTGGAATCTTTTGTGTTACGCGTTACGTGTTGCGGGGTGTCGATGCGCGTCTCACGTCCCGTCATGAACGCAGTTTTTAGCGTGCGACGCGAAACGCGTAACACGCGACACGCAACCCCGAACCTTTAATCAAGTTTCGCCAGTTCCCTTTCATATTTTTCTGCCCATCCATCCGCACCGCATTCTTTGAGGATATCTATCCCCATACAAAGGTTTTCTCTAGCTTTTGATTTGTCACCTTTTCTTTTAAACAATTCAGCGTAAATAGTGTATGTTTGGGCCAACCAGTAATCCATTCCCATTTCCTTGAACATCGTCTCGGCTTTCTTCAGGCTCTGCAGTGCCTTTTTTCTATTGGCAGAGCGAGCGTAGATCTCTCCCAGAGTGAAAAGCCCGATGGCGAACCAAGTTCTGACTCTGTATTTATCCAAAATCATCAAAGCTTCCTTGACGTATTCCTCTGCCTCCTCATGCCTTGGTTCACCCATCCGAGCTAATACCCGCCCCATCACGACGCACGCCATTCCTTCCCAACCACCTACCATGCGCCCTTTTGACAGCTTGACGGCTTCAGTTGCGCATAAATGTGCCTCTTCCAGTTCTCCCTTTTCACTGTAAATCAGGGCCACTGCTGATTGAGTTGCAATAGCATTACCGGAAGCCGCTCCTATCTGGCCAGCAGCCTTCAGAGCACTTTCTGCAAACTCCCGCGCTTTTTCCAGATCTCCTTGGTGAACATACCCCCATCCCAAGATCGCCAAGGCCGTGTCCATAAGGGTGGTCATCTGGCTTTGCTCGATGTAATTAACACACTTATTTAAATGCTCGACAATGGATCTCCCATCTCCCTTTGCAAATGCAGCAACACCGTACGA
Source organism: Desulfobacterales bacterium (assembly GCA_050116155.1). Taxonomy (GTDB): domain Bacteria; phylum Desulfobacterota; class Desulfobacteria; order Desulfobacterales; family JAHEIW01. The sequence continues at coordinate 7,703 of JASFPE010000064.1, read as the reverse complement.
AAACTCTGAATATGCCAACTCATATAGATCGTTGTTATGAAAAGCATTGACGAAGGCCTTTTCACATAGATCTTCTGCTTCATTGCACGATCCCAGATAGCTCATAATGAAACCTGCGAGACCACAAAGAAAAGTATAGACGCTGGCAGGCCTGCCAAAGGATTCAGAACGCTTGTTGGCCTTCTCAATAAGTGGTATCACCGTGGAAAAAATGGGAACAGCTTTTGCGAATTCACCAGCAAACATATAAGCTGAGGTGAGATCCCGTGCCACTGGAGCCATCAGATCGAGATCCTGGATCTCTTGCGCTTCCTGAAAACACCTCTCAGCGTGTTCAATCGACAGAAGAGACTCCCCTTTTATTGCATAGGCATGTGAGAGCGTGCCGTTCAGTTTCGCGAGATTTCTAACATCCCCTACTTCCCTTGCCAACTCCATCCCAGCTTTGAGCACATTTATGGAATCTTCCGGATAACTGAGGAACATCGCGGGCATCGCTAGAGAGAGGCGAACCTGGATTCCTTCTCTCTTTTTAGAATCGGTTGCGGGCATCCGATCCAGGACATCTATGGCCTCTCTGTAGAACCGCAGCGCCTCCCAGTTAGCGTAATTGCCGGTAGCTTTATTACCGGATAATTTCAGATATTCGTAGGCCTTTTCTGAGTTATCGCTTTTAGCATAATGGTAGGCCAACATTTCATAAAACTCCTCTAATCTATCCTGATAGATGTCCTCTATGGCTCTTCCGATCTGTTCGTGAATTTCCTTCCTGCTTTGGACCAACAGACTGTTGTAAGCAACTTCCTGGGTAAGGGCATGTTTGAAGATATATTCAAGTTCAGGAAAAAGACTCTTTTCGTAAATAAACTCCAGTTCCTGTAGCTTGAAAATATGAGATTTAACCTCTTCCTTCATCCCGGTTATTTTCTGAAGTATCCTAAAAGAAAAATCTCTTCCAATAACCGAAGCCACCTGCATGGTTTGTTTGAGGTTGTTTTCGAGCCTGTCCATCCGGGCAGCAATTAATCCATGGATCGTATCGGGAATCTCAAAGTCAGAGGCTGTTCTGTTCAATACATACTGTTTGTCCTTTTTCTGAATGGATCCGTTCTCCATTAGGGTGTGAGTAAACTCTTCCACATAAAGCGGATTACCTGAGCTCCGGCTAAGGATAAGTTCTTTGAGCTCCGGCACAACTTCACCACCTTCTAATATGGCTTGAATCAATTCGGTGCTTGATTGGATCGTCAGATGATCGAGACCAATTCTGTTGTAGTAAGACTTACTTCCCCATGGGTGGGTATATTCCGGACGGTAAAGTAGAATCAATAAGATCCTGGCACCAGCCACCCATCCAATTAGATAGTTAAAAAACTCTTCCGAGCTTTTATCAATCCAATGAAGATCCTCAACGGCAACAACAGTGGTTTTGTCTTGACTTTCGCGAATCAGAAGATCCCTGATTGCTTCAAATACTTTATTTCTTTTCTGCTGGGGTTCTAACCTGCGATAATCTTCGTCCTCCACTTCAAAAGTTAAAAGGTCATGAAAGGCAGAAATATGGCTTTTTAATTTTGCATCAAGTTGGAGAATTTTCTCCATCATCATTTTTTTATTGGTCGATTCTCTTTCATCTTCTTTGATTTCAAAATAGGCCCTTAGGATGTCCAATATCGGCAGATAAGCCATGGAATCCCCATAGTGGAGACACCGGCCTTCAAGATATGTAATCTCTTCCTGAAGCAAACGGTTCCTGAACTCCAGGAGTGTTCTCGATTTTCCAACACCTGCATCACCAACAACGCCAACTACCCGGCCAAATCCTGATTGCACTTTGGAATAGGCCTCCATCAGGGCAGCCATTGAATCTTTGCGGCCAACGAATCGAGTCAGGCCTTTAACCGAGGCCGCCTCAATTCTGGTGGCTACTTTGCTAACTTTCAAAAGTTCATACGTCTTCTGTGGCTTTTCCTTTCCTTTCACCTCGACTTTTCGAACTTGCCCGAACTCAAAGTAATTCGTGGCTAACTTATAGGTGTTTGCAGAAACTATTATGCTTCCAGGCCTGGCGGAACTTTCCATTCTTTCTGCAAGATTCGTGGTATCTCCCACAGCGGTGTAATCCATCCGGAGGTCATCACCAATGGCGCCTACAACAACCGGTCCCGAGTTTAAACCGATTCTAATATTGAAATTTATACCGAATCTCTCTTTCATATCATCACTGTATTTTTGAATAACATGCTGCACGGAGAGTGCGGCGTAGCAAGCTCGCTGGGCATGATCCTCATGGGCAACTGGCGCTCCAAAGATAGCCATAAGACCATCGCCGGTGAACTGGTTAATTGTTCCTTCATACTTGTGAATCTCATTCATCAGTAATTTATAACAGCCATCCATGATCTGGTGAACTTCTTCAGGATCGAGTTTTTCAGATATCGATGTGAAGTTGGCTACATCAGCAAAAAGCACTGTGACAAGTTTACGTTCACCTTCGACAGCGCTGCGCGTGGTAAGGATTTTATCAGCTAAAAATTTGGGAGTGTAAGATTGGGGTTCTGAGTAGTCGATGGAGGTGGTCTCTGACGGTTTTTCGAAAGCGTGCCCACAATTCCCGCAGAAATCAAATTCCGAGGGATTTTCAAAGCCACATTGTTGGCAAATCTTCGCTAACTTCCCTCCACATTTTCCACAATACTGCATTTCCTCTGGATTCTCAAACTGACACTTTGGGCATTTCATCTTTATGCCCTCCATCTAATAGTTTAAGCAGTTTGAATAATGTTGAAACAACGAAGGATGGTGAAATTGAAATATCGCAAATATAACTTTGTGTCAAATTAGAGAAAATACGATATATTGTGTCATCAACGTATTGCTCTATTGCCGGAACAGGTTGCAAAACTTTCAGAATCCTGCTATCGGAAATTCGCTGACATTTTAATCATGAATAATGAAACCAAAACATACCTCTCTAGAGCTGTTGACATATTAAAGGCCAACCCGAATCCGTTAATTCCGCCCGCCGTTATTGGGGTCTTATTCTATATCCCCACAAATTCGGATCAGAAATTAGGCTCCATTTATTTCCTGCCAATGCTTGTCTTGTTTGTCATTATGCCCCTGATTTACGGTCAATATATAGAAATAATTAATAATAATCGGAAATTACCCTATATTCAGATTTTCAACGCCCATTGGTTTAACTTCTTTGTGGTCAGTCTATGCCTGGTCATTCCAATATTAATATTCATGATGTGCGGTTTATTCTTTGGTTTACCTGTTTTCGGTCTGGGCCAGATCTTATCGATTGTTATCGACATCCTGAGCATTTACATCTTGCCACTGGTATTTTTACTAAGAAAACGGTTTTCATGTATTCCATTAGGAATAAAATGCCTCGTGGGTAATTTCAAATTCAGCCGGCCGTTGATCTTTCTTGCGATGGTTCCAACGATTCTGCACCTGTTGAATATCCAGCCATCCGATGCCACCGCCGCGTCATTGCCATTTCTCTTCTTAAATTACATATTTTTCGTCTTCAGTCTGATCATTGATATGGTGATCTTTATTGCTGCAGGTCTGATCCTCAAAGAAAAATTGTTACAAATATGAATAGCGTCGGTCCGATCACCAAAAATGGACGCAAGAAGCCCGGTTATAACGCCTTTAAAAAGTTAAATAATTCCCTCAAAAAATAGCCTCTCAGTAGTTTCTTTCAGGTTTTCTTTACATCCAGCTTCGATCTCAAGCCATCCATTATTTTTTTTCACGAATATACTCAAGAAATTCGTCGATTTAGCCGATAATAATTTAGATTAGATATCGAAGGCGGAGCAATCATGAAGACCACAAAAATTAGAAAACCCCAATGGATATTTGCAGTGCTGCTTCTGGTATTTTCTTCTTACTCATGTGGACCCGACTCCATGGTGGGTCAACTCTGGGGCCAAATGGGAGAGCTTTTCAAGATCAAAGAGGCCATCGATAGCACCCTAACCCATGGTGAAACCTCTATTCATATTCAAAACGGAAATGTTATTACGCTGGGGCTTATTAATACGGAATATAATGATGTAGATGCACCCGAACGCGAAAAAGTGGCTGATGAAGTCATTGATGTATTACTGAAGCAGATTGAGGCCAAGCAAGAATTTCAAAATATTAAAACAGTTGTGGTCAATTTTATCCACCATGAGAAAAAATTTCTGGTGATGGATTTTACCATGACCGTTGATTATTATATTTACAGCCTATAAAGGGGTTTTTGGTAACAAGTTTTGAGCGATGCAAAAAAATCCCCAATCACCCCTTCCTATCCAGCAATCCATCTTTTGAGACCATTTCAACAAGATCGATAACCATCAATTCGCTGATCGACGATCACCGTTTCGCCGATACCATCCTCACCCGTTAGATAATCCATATTGCCTTGCTAATCAAATTAATGCTATAGAGCATTCCTAAAAATTATGTATCGGTTGTCAGATGTCAGCCTTCAAATGTTCAAAGTTTAAGGATCAGGGTCTTACGAATTCGGAAGTCGGAATGCGGAATGCGGAATTTAAAAAGGAATTAATTCCGACCTTTAAGTCATGAATCCTTAAATGACTGAATTCCTCAATCTCTAAATAATGTTGACTTTATTTCCGCATTCCGCATTCCGCATTGGTGTCTCTGACACCCGAAACCTGCCTGCTTGCCGCAGCCCGGAGTACGAAGGAGGGACATATGATTAAAGAGGTTCTGCTGCTGGGAAATCCAACATTATATGAAGTCAGCCAGATGGTAAGACGAGATGAACTCAATACTCTCAAAGAGGCTGTCGACGATCTACATGATACGTTGATCGACTTTAAGAATAAATACGGTGCCGGAAGAGCCATCGCGGCTCCGCAAATTGGTGTCATGAAAAGACTGATCTATATGTATATTGACAGCCCGGTGGTTTTTATCAATCCGGCGCTCACGGATAAAAGCAAGGACATGATGCTGGTCTGGGACGACTGTATGTGCTTTCCGGATCTTCTTGTAAAAGTTGAGCGCCACAAAACATGTTCCATATCCTATCGTGACATGGAATGGAAAACGCAAAAGATGCGGCTCGAAGGAGATTTATCCGAACTGCTGCAACATGAATATGATCATCTGGATGGTGTCCTGGCGGTGTCCCGTGCGCTGGATGAGCAATCATTTGCCCTGCGCAGCCAACGAGAGCTCCTGAAGGAAACATTACCATAATTTTTTGTTTGTTTTAATTAAATGTGGAGTCGAGGAGTTTTTATGTCATGCCGGACTTGATCCGGCATCCAGAATTCTAATCTGCTGAAAATGAACTGGATTCCGGATCAAGCCCGGAATGACGAAAACACAATTGATGGTAATCTTTCAAACCCCGACACAGTTTTCCTTACAACAATGACAAGCAACTGGGTTGAAAACTCCCCGACTCCTCAATTAAATAGGGGGCAAAATGCCTTATAACGAAGAAATTGATACGCGGATCAAGAACGTCGTGTCTAACTGGAAAAACAGGGATGCCAAGAAGATGTTTGGCGGAGTCTGCCATCTGCTCAACGGAAATATGTTTTGCGGGGTTTACAAAGATTATCTGATTCTGCGGTTGGGAGGGGAAAAAGCCCAAGAGGTTCTCAAGTCACCATTTGCAAGGCCGTTTGATATTACCGGCAAACCCATGAAGGGCTGGGTGATGCTTGAAGAGGACGGGTTTAATATGGCTAATCAGCTAAAGGAATGGCTGGAGGCGGCTAAAGCGTTTGTTAATACTTTACCGTCAAAATAATCATGTTATGAAGAATAAGGATTCAGGGTATAAGGCATGGGGCGTGGAGCTTGGGGTTTAAGGCCCAAATAAACAGCGTTAGCTTTGAGGCAATCGAATTCGAAATTCGATTTAACAAAAAAGGGAACACGTAGATGCGAAACACAAACTTCGAGTCCTGAATCTTTAATCCTTTACCCCATGCCCCACGCCCCATGCTCCATGCTTTAACGCTGAAACCTGAAACCCGAAACCTGACACCTAATTTTAGCCGCCAATGATTGATATAAAACAGGAAGTTCTGTTGGCCGAAAAGCAAATACGGCCATACATCCGCGAAACCCCCCTGGACTATTCGTTTTATTTTAGTAAGCTGGCAAATTGCCGCGTCTTCTTAAAGCTGGAAAATCTTCAACACACCGGTTCTTTTAAAGCCCGCGGGGCCATCAATAAACTTCTCGATTTAAAGCCAACGCAAAAAAAGGCCGGCGTGGTCGTGGCTTCCACCGGCAATCATGGTCTTGCCGTCGCGCATGCTCTCGACTTGCTGAACATCTCCGGCACGATATTCCTTCCGGAAAATGTGTCTCCGCAAAAAGTGCAAATGCTTCGCAACTATGATATTGAAATGAAATATTACGGAACCGATTGCGGAGACACAGAAGCCCATGCCCGCGCAGAAGCGCACCGGTATGGAAAAATCTATGTATCGCCTTACAATGATTCAAAGATCATCGGTGGTCAAGGAACCATAGGATATGAAGTATTCAAGCAACTGGAATCTATAGACGTCATCATGATATCGGTCGGCGGCGGTGGCCTGATTGCCGGCATTGCCGGCTACCTCAAGGCCATCAAAACCGACATAACCATTATCGGTTGTCTGCCACAAAACTCGCCGGTGATGTATGAGTCCATCAAGGCCGGTCACATTATGAATTTGCCAATCTCACCGACCCTATCGGACGGAACCGCCGGCAGCATTGAAAATGAGGCCATCACATTCGAACCCTGCCGTAAATATGTCGATGACTGGGTATTGGTGGATGAAAATGAAATTCGCCAGGGAATACGTCTGGTTTTTGAACAGCATCGGCAGATCATCGAGGGGGCCGCGGGAGTAGTGGTGGCGGCATTCTTAAAAACAAAAGAGAAACTGAAAAACAAAAATGTGGTCCTGGTGATCTGCGGCGGAAATATTGATCTAAACACTTTTAAAGAGATTGTTTTCAGAGAATGAAATTTGAGCAAACCGTAAAAAATTCCAAAGCCATACTTGCCGAGGGCGCGGTCATCGAACGACTTAACCGCAATGCTGCCGTTCAATTGGACCCGCATATTGTCCATGCCGGCTTAATTTATACTGAAAGCGGCAAAAACGTCCTGAGCAATATTTATCGGGAATATCTCGACATCGGGCGCAGACATAAACTGCCGATCATCGTTTTAGCACCGACCTGGCGCGCCAATCCGGAACGCATCGGCAAATCGATTTTCAAAACATATGAGAATATAAATGCGGATTGCGTCAGTTTCATCCATGAAATCCGTAACGATTACTCAAATTATTCGGAGGATATATACATCGGCGGACTTATGGCCTGCCGGGGCGATGCGTATCGTCCCCAAGAGGCCCTATCCCAGGCCGACGCAAAATCGTTTCATCAATATCAAGCGTATGCGTTGGCGCAGGCTAACGTCGATTTCATTATGGCCGCCACATTACCGGCGGTTTCCGAAGCAATCGGTCTGGCGGATGCCCTGTCAGATTGCGGTGTTCCATATATTGTGAGCTTTGTCATCACAAGAAATGGTGCCGTCTTGGACGGCACCCCGCTTCATGAAGCCGTCGAAAAAATTGATTCCCGCATAGATCCCAAACCGTTATGCTACGCGGTCAATTGCGTTCACCCGTCGGTTT
>JASFPE010000063.1:0-16543 GCA_050116155.1 Desulfobacterales bacterium | reverse complement strand
GGTTATTCTCAATTAATCACCATTGCTCCAATCCAATAATTGCTTCTTAAAGTAACATTTTCCAATGTATTTTATGAAATTTTCTACTTACAATTGAGAAATTATTTTTATAATTGAAGTGTGCCACACTGTGGCAGCGATCTTAACTATTTATGATATTTGAAAATATTAATTTTTTTATAAGTGTATGACTTTGCATGATTTTTGCAGAGTATATTCGCATATCATAACTAAAGAAAAGCCAAACCTATTGAAAGATAGGGACGGAAAACCACGGGTCTTAATTAAGATAGCCGGGTTGCCTTGGGAATGAAAAGGAAACCGGGTTGCGCTGAAAAACAGGGTGGTTCGGTTTTTTTTATTATAGTGGATGCTACCGTAAAGTTAAGAAAAAAATTTGGAGGTGGAGATGTTTGTTCGGGTTTCAATCTTAGATCAGAAAGGCTTTACGTTAATTGAGCTTATTTCCATTATGGTCATTATGGGTGTTGTGGCTTCTGTAGGAGTTAAAAAACTTGATCTGTTGTCCGGCACAGCGACCACAAGGGTCATAACCGAAGGGATAAGAGAACTCAATGTAAGGGAATCCTTAACTTGGACAAATATAAAGTTAACCGATACCGGTTATACAAGTGACGATGATCTCTTTACCGTAGTTGAAACTGATCTTGGTGGTGATTTTAAGTGGACGGCTGGCCCAAATGCCTCTGTCGGCACCCTAAGCTTCCGATCAACTTCTATCATACTCAATCGAACTCGTTCAACAGGCTCATCTGCCGGCAGTTGGAAATAAAAACCTGACATGAGCACTATTTTAAGCTTATACCATTGGATATGGGAATTATTAATAAAGAAATAAAAAAATACAACCTCACCATTCCAAAATTATTTGAGACTATTCTGAAGTTGGATCAAGACCAACAAGAAAGAGTCTTAAGATATGCTGAGGAGCTGATTTGTGAGGATAAAAGAGCTGCTGTAAGGAAGGTATGCGAAATACCAATAAATTTTTCCACACGAAATCGGATTTATGTAGACAACATAAAAGATATAAGTGAAAGTGGACTTTATATCGAGACCAACAAGCCCTTATTGGTCGGTGATGATATATATATGTCATTTAATATGCAGGGTTATGATCGGCCTTTTAAGATCAGCGGTGTAATTGTACATAAAAATCGAATGGGAGTTGGTGTCGAGTTCAAAGAAGTTAGACCATACATTGAGCAAATGTTAAGCGCTCTGGTAAAGAGGTTGAAAGGCTGAGTTAGATATGATGCTTTTCTAGCATATGGATTTTTTTCTCATTTATTAATTATGGCCAGTAATTTGACCGAGGCATACAGCCATAACCAAGCCACAAAAACTCTGGGTATTTACAATAAATTAGTCCTCTCAAAATTTCAGATTGCTCCCACTAATCGCAGTTGAGCCGAAATTGTAGATATCTGCTATGGTATCTGTAAAAAAATTGTCATCTTAAAAGTACTGATATTGATTAACGTATCCCAAGTTGAACACTTTCTGATTTTTTGGGATATCATTTTAATATCTGTATTCCCATATAGTGTTCATTTCCCCGGGAATTGTATTTCAAGAAATTGCATATTTGGTATGCGTAATCCACACTTTGGCTGGAGTGTGTAAACGGCTATGAACCTGCAATTTCTAAAGTTTATATAATACGTTAGCGAATCCAAAAAATATCCATCTCTTCTGAATTTAAGCATCAGGCGCGATGCAGTAAAATTTAGCATAGCTCAGTCAAGAACAATTTATAGAAGTCTTGGAGTGCCAATTTACTATGTGATATAATTACATAAAAAATAAATCAATTTGAGGAGACTACTGTGATGGAAAAACCTAAAGTTGAGCTGATACCTTTGGGTGTTGGCAATTCCTTTTCGGCAATCCATTATTATGCCCATATGCTACTGATGATAAATGAAAGGAGAATCCAGATTGATTGTCCTGCATATTTAAATAGAATGCTCAGAGAATACATGCTTCGTTTTAATGATGAAACATTTTCAATAGAAAATTATAGAGAAGTCATCATAACGCACAATCATGAAGATCATGTGGCAGGTGTCGAAGAATTAGGTTACGCGTCTATTCGTGGTAAACCCCAAAGACCCAAACTTTATTCTACCCAAAAAATATTAGATGAACTCTGGAATGAATCTCTTATTGCTGGACTTCGATGGCGAATGGACGGGAAAAAATTTATTGAAAAAGGATTCAATGATTATTTCGAACCAATACCTCTTAAAAAGGAAGAGCCCAACGAAATGGGAGGTTTTCAACTTGAAATTCGGGAAGCTTTTCATATGCCTAGTACAATTGCTTTGAAGTTCATATTTGGAGATCACAAGCTTGGTTACAGCTCCGATACAGGTTTTATGCCTCAACTGATTGACTGGTGGAGTGATTGCCAATTTATCATTCATGAAGTTTATTTTAATGCAGATATTGCTTGGCATACTCGTCTAGAAGACCTGTTAACCTTACCAGTAGATATGCAAAAACGTATCTTCTTGAACCATTATGATGACGACTATTTAGAATACGACATAGGACATATGCATTTTTTAGAACAGGGAAAGGTCTATTATCCCTTTGAATTATAAATGCACAGCTAATAAACAATATTTGGGATATCATGACATCTTCAATATTATAACTCCATCGATTGTAACATACTGCTGTCAGGACAAAATCCCTTCCTTTTGAAGCCTCTCTGATACGAAATGATTATTTGTGTTTATTTACATTCTTTGACTCAGACTCAAAAAAAGATTGGATTTTGACTTAAATCAATGAATAACCAATTAATATTTAATAAAAATACACTAATTCTGATTGGATAGCCCAAAAAATATCAATGAAAAAGAGATCTCCATAAGAGGGAAAACCATGTGCCAGAGCTACAAAAAAAATTGTGTTTGCAACCAAAAAATCGCTGAAATTTATAGACTCGCCAAAACCGATTTGCGGGCTTACTACGAGGCCATGAAAGATTGGGGACGAAACCGTGAAAAGCGCTTTTTCGAAGAAGGCTGGCGCAAGATGAGAGCGCACCTTTAAAATTTGCAGCTGCATTTTAAATCTTCAATAATTGACAGTTTGGTAAAATGCTCCAATCCTGTCACTCCGGCGAAAGCCGGAGTCCAGAAGCTATTGAAGCAACTGGATTCCGGCCTTCCAGACTGTGTCGAAATTAACAAAACAGCACTTACTGCTGTAATGGCACTCCGGGCTTGACCCAAAATACATAGTCTTTTCAGAGTTTTACGACACTGGATGCCGGATCAAGCTTGCCCTCAACTTGATTGGGGGTCCGGCATGACGGGCAGAAATTAAGTGCTTTTTTGAATTATGACACAGTCTGCTTCGCCGGAATGACAATAATCTGATTTTTTGACTTACTGCAAGACCGTCAATTGTTCGGCTGTGAATTAAAGCGACGTTCGGGCAAATCCGGTGCAATTTTTTCTATAAAAATTTTTTTACCGTTTTCCTCTTTTACCAGGTTGAATGCATCGTAAAGCTCACCGGTAACACTCATGGCTCGATAGTAAAGGATATTGCGGGATACGGATATTACCTGGAAAAGCTGCATGTTTTCTCCCACCCGATCCATCCAGCGCCTGGATTGAAGCTCATACATCTTGGGACCGCTGACGGATGTGATGTATAAGGGACCGGCTGCCTGCTTGGTATTGTTCTCATGGCCGAAGCCGCGGGCATAGATATGTTCATGGCCCTGTAGAACCAAATCCACATTATATTTTTCAAATATGGGCTTCCATAGCTTAGCATGCTTATTTTCATGCGGGTCGTAAACCGATGCATGAATCGGATGATGGAAGGCAATCACAGTCCAATTATTTGGGTTTTGTTCCAATACTTTTTCGAGCCATTGCGACTGCTCTTCAGCCTTCCGGTTAGAATTCAATACGACAATCCTGACTCCCTGAAAGTCGATATAGTAAACGGTCTCGATTAATTCTTCGATACCGTTTTCAGGCAACATGAATTGCGGTCTCCAATAGGGAGAGAGTCTCTTGGCACTAGTTTTTTCATTTCTATATTCATGATTGCCGGTTGCAGGCATGCTGGGTATCATGGCAAAGAGCCAGTCTGCCGCATCAAACCATTGCTCCCATTGGTCATCGGAATCGCCATGGTTCACCAGGTCTCCGGCATGAATCATAAAACGTGCCCGTGGAGATTCCAGAATTGCCGAGCGGATCGCACGCGACCACAGCGATCGGATTTGATTCTGCGCATCTCCGAAATAAATGAACGAAAATGGTTCCGGTTGATGGTTTGCGGTGCGGAATTGAAACCATTCGCTCCAAAGGTTTCCATTCCCCACCCGATATGCATACAGTGTATCTGGTATCAAATTCGAAAAGTTTATGGAGTGATAGTATACTTTCTGCTCAGCGGCTTGGAGCTCGGTGGTGGTGGCATGAAACAGCTGCGCATGTTTTTCAAAATCCGGTGAGGAATCGGCTACAGCGATTTCGGCCACCGCCGTTGCAGCGGAGCTTGTGCGCCAGGATACTGCCTGGGAGGTCGCCGGGCTTTCCTTCCAGGTTAAAATGATACGTTCGAAAAATCTTGTCTGAGCCTGTTGTCCGGATGAATATTCCCCCGCGGCGGCTTGCTGTTGTTTCCCGTCGAAATTGATGTGGGTTATGAAGAGCACAACGCAGAGAATCAAAATTGTGAGACACCCCAATGAAATGATGACAGGGATTCTTCCATGCAATTGCTGCCGGGGATTCATGGTGAGTTTTACCTTAATTAATTTACAATTATAAAGACGATTTCTATTCTATAGCAGCTTTATAATATTCATCAACCTGTTCCCAGTTGATCACATTGAAAAACGCAGCGATATAATCCGACCGGCGATTCTGGTACTTCAAATAATAGGCATGTTCCCAGACGTCGATGCCCAGCACCGGTGTTTTTCCCTGACTCAAAGGGCTGTCTTGATTCGGTGTGGTCATAATTTCCAATTCCCCGTTGTGAACCACGAGCCAGGTCCAACCACTTCCGAATAATAGGGCTGCGGCGGTTGAAAAATTTTCTTTAAATTCATCATAACCACCGAATTTGGAATTGATGGCACTTGCAATATCGCCGCCAAAATTTACTTCTTTTCGGAGTATCGGCCACCAGAATGAATGATTGGCATGGCCGCCACCGTGATTTTTGACCGCGGTTCGAATATTTTCAGGTACCGAATTCAGATCTTTCAATACATCGTCTACGCTTAATTTTTGCAAGTCTGCTTGTGATTCTAAAGCAGCATTTAATTTATCGATGTATGTTTGATGGTGTTTGGTATGATGAATTTCCATGGTTTTGGCGTCAAAAAAGGGTTCCAAAGCATCATATGCATAAGGAAGTGTCGGTAACGTATGTTTCATAATTGCACCTCCGGTTATGTTTGGTATCAAGTATCTAGTATTTGGTGTTTTGTGTTTAGTGTTTTGTGTTTTGTGTTTGTGATCTTACAAGCTGGTACAACGCGAACATGTCATACATTAAACTAAACACGAAATACGAAACACCAAACACGCTAAATTTAATTTTAACATAAGCACTTAATTCATACCCTCAATATTGTTTTGTCGTAATAATTCGGCAATTTTTGTTTTTTCCGCTTGCAAGTCTACTCGACATCCTCTTAAAATCCCAAATTACAAGCACCCCGCCAGAAAAACGGCGGGCAGGCAAATTACAAATAAATCTCAAATTTTTAACCAGTTAAATGCCCCGCCATGCGGGGGCCGCCATAGGCGGCATTTAACAGGGTGAGTATTCAATGATCAAAACGTTTGAAATTTTGAATTTTGGTCATTGTGATTTATTTGAAATTTGGTATTTGTGATTTGTAAATTATAATTTCTTGTTGCATTTACTGCTTTTGGAATGATTACCATTTAGATGTCCCGTTTAGCGCACATATTTGGATTTCTGGGTCTTACCCGAAGCACATTAGGCGTCCTGTTCATGGTAATCCTTGTTGGGATGGGTGAGCGTCTGGCGGAGCGGTTTTTGCCGATGTATTTGCTGGCGCTTGGCGGTGGAGCCATTTCAATTGGATTGCTAAATGGATTGGACAACTTTTTGTCGGCGATCTATGCTTTTCCGGGAGGCTATTTATCCGATCGGATCGGTTATAAGCGCGCCCTGATTGTATTTAACGTCATAGCGATGACCGGATTTTTGATTGTAATCCTTTTTCCGGCCTGGCAGGCGGTACTGGCAGGAGCGGTGCTATTTCTTTCCTGGTCGGCCATTTCCCTGCCGGCCACCATGAGCCTGATTGCCAGGGTATTGCCGACGACCAAACGCACCATGGGTGTCTCCATGCATTCGCTGGTGCGTAGAATCCCCATGGGACTCGGTCCTGTATTGGGCGGTTTGTGTATCGGTTTGTGGGGGGTCAAAAACGGGGTGCGAACAGCCTTTACCGTGGCGCTGATACTGGCCTTTTTGGCCATCATACTCCAGCAAAGGCTGATCGAAGAAAAGGCATCAAATCCAACGGGCGCAAATAAGCAGGATAAACCGGAGAAAAACCCGCTGAAGCTGTTTCAATTGATGAGTCCCGCACTCAAGCGATTGCTTGTTTCTGATATACTCATCCGGTTTTGTGAACAGATACCCTATGCCTTTGTGGTGGTTTGGTGTATGAGGGTCATTGCCGAGCCTGTTTCCGCCTTTCAATTTGGCATCCTGACCGCCATCGAAATGGCAACTGCCATGCTGGTTTATCTTCCCGTAGCCTACCTGGCAGATAAAAGTGCCAAAAAACCGTTTGTTGTCATTACCTTTATTTTTTTTACTTTTTTCCCGTTCGCACTTCTGTTTTGTCACTCATTTGAATGGCTGGTTGCGGCCTTTATCCTGAGAGGACTGAAAGAGTTCGGCGAGCCGACCCGTAAAGCGCTGATTGTGGATTTGGCACCCGAAGATCGCAAAGCCGGAATGTTTGGCCTGTACTATCTGATCCGGGATGTTTGTGTTTCTTTAGCTGCCTTTGGTGGTGCGTTTTTATGGCAGATTGGCCCGGGGACAAATTTTATGGTAGCTTTTTTATTCGGGATTTTGGGTACGATGTGGTTTGTGATCTATGGCCGCGACCTTTCCCCCGACAATAGCTAGCCGGGTACCAAACACCATTGTTCAATTTCCTGATTTCAAGTTTTAGTGAAACAAAGGTTTCAGGTGTCAGGTTTCAGTAATTCAGTAATTCAGGGATTTAGGAATTAACGGAACGGACTAAAGCGATTTAAGATTCCCCCTTATCGTTTCTTTAATTATTAAATTCGCAATTCTTAAATTATTTTCCTGACACTTGACACCTGACACCTGATTGAACCTGACGCCAGACACCTGAAACCTCGATTGACCCCGAAACTTACTTATTCACATTTCTTCCTAACAGGCGCAGCAGCCTTTCTGGATCGTCGGTCATAATTCCATCGACTCCCAGATTAATCAGCTGCTGCATGCTTTGCCTGTCATTCACCGTCCAGACGTGTACCCGCATATTGCGATCGTGTGCGGCTTCCAAAAATCGGGGCGTCACAACCTGTCTGTTTCCGTAATATTGCGGCACCTGCAGTGCCTGGGCCGGCGGAGAATAAAGATGTTCAAGATGGGCCCATTGTACTCCGTAAAACAAAAATGCTTCTCTGGCGCCGGCGGAGGTGGCAACTTGCGGGCACTGTTCCCGGAATTTGTTAAGCTGGGATACATCAAACGAAGCGACCATCACCTGATGGGTTTTTTGATAATCTTGAATTAACCGGCAAAGGCTTGCAATTTCAACAGTGCGGGATTCCTTAAGTTCGATATTGATGCGGGCATTCGGAAAGGTTTTAAATACTTCAGCCAGGGTTGGAACTGTAAGCCCCTTGCCCCGCATCGGAAATGTTTGGCCACGATCCGGCGACCAGCGATAGCCAGCATCCAGGGTCTTTAGCTTTGCCAGTGTGTAATTGTTTACAGGGCCGGTTCCATTGGTCGTACGGTCAACGGTGCGGTCATGCAGGAGAATCAGTTGGCCGTCTTTGGTTGTGCGGATATCCACCTCGAGGACATCCACACCAAGTTCCAGGGCACATTGAAAGGTATAAAGGGTGCTTTCAGGACCCAGGCTGCGCCCGCCGCGATGGGCTATGACCCAAAAATTGTCCGGACTAAAATACGGGTGGTCTGAAACGGGCTTGGCGATCAGAAAAAGCACTGCATAAACCATCGTCATGATAAGGAAGAAGCCGAGAAAATATTGGATGATCCGCTTGCGCATTTGGGCAACTAATCTGATTTCATCTGGCGTATCGCGGCTGGCCTTCGACGAGCCGTTCGACCCTGAGCTCACGACCGAAGGGCTCACGGCCGAAGGGCTCAGCCAAGTCGAAGCCGCTCCCTCAATGCTGCTATTGACTATTCTTTATGTGGGAGCGGCTTCCAGCCGCGATGGGTGTCCGCAAAATATCTGATTATTATTTCGGCTTCTGTTCCTCAGCTTTAGCCTGTTCGTCAGCCTCTGCCTGCGCCACTGCGGTGGCCGCAGCAGCAGCGACTTTCTCAGTCAATTTTAGATCAGGTGTGTCGCCATTCTCTTTTTCATCAGTTTCCGGAGGCATGTAAACCGTAACGTTGCGATGGGCAAATTCGATGCCGGCTTCTGCGAAGGCCTCCTGCATTAACCGATAAACTTCTTTTCGGATGATAAACTGTTGGCCGGGCGCGGTTTTATATTTGATCCGCATGATCATGGCCGAGTCATCCATTTGTCTGACGCCCTGGGATTTTATCTTATCGAGCAGCTTGGGGCCCAATTCTTCGTTTTGCATAATCGGTTCATATACTTTCTTTTTAATGATTTTTCGGACCTGTTCCACATCGGTGTCATAGCGAACCCGAAAGTCGAGTTTTGTGATAATGTAGTCCCGGCTCATATTGGTGACGATGCCGATGTCACCAAATGGAATGGTGTTCACCATCCCCCTTGGATGACGCAGTCTCATTGAGCGCAGCGAGATCTGTTCCACCATGCCTTTGGTCCCGGCGGCTTCGATGTAATCACCGACCCGAAAGGCGTCGTCCATCAAGAAGAACACGCCGGCAATAATGTCTTTCACCAGCGTCTGGGCCCCGAAACCGATGGCCAGCCCAATGACGCCGGCGCCGGCAATCAGGGGGCCGATGTTCACCCCAATCGAGGAGAGCATGATCAAGGTGGCCATGACGATGATGACGACCAACATGAATTTGCGCAACAACAACAACAGCGTTCCGATGCGCGAACCGCCGGCACCGCCTTCTTCCATATCCTCATCGGTTTCCGGCATTTCTGCGGCCAGTCTACGTTGAATCATAGCGCTGATGATTTCCCATGCTACATAGCAGATTAATACCACGATCAGGATATTCGTCGCGGCTTTGGTTACCACGAGGCCAAACGTGATATCAACACCCCATATCTCCAGAAGGTAGAAGAAAACAAAGGCCGCCAGTGCTATACGCAGTCCACCGCTGATAATGCGATTTATTCTGCGTATATCCAGATGTTTGCCAATCACCGATTCCTCTCTTTCGGTGCTTGTTGATACAACTTCCTTATCTTGTTCCCCAGTTTCTTCAACGGTTTCAGCGTCTGTCCGGTATACAGCTGTCTCTTCGGCCGCGGAATCTGCAATTTGTGAATTACCAAATGTGAGGCTCTGGCTGACCTCGTCTGGTCTTGCCGCTATTCCAAATGCAACCTTCAATATTTCCCGCAGGGCCCAGTCGAGAAAGATATACAGGGGAATCAGCAGCAGAGTTTTTATTCCCGGAGCGCCGGGGAGAATTTTGCCCATAAACTGGTTGAACATCGACACAAGCCATAAAAACATTACTGCGATGATTGCCATGATGTGCCAGTTTCTTGCCAGGTAAGCCCGGAATCCGGTTTCAGGGAGACCTTCTGTCATTGATTGCCGAACCTGTTCGCGTTTTTGCAGAATCATGATGATGATCATCACAATAGCCGCCAAAGCAAACAGTGATGTCATGATGAGATGGTTGGCTTCACTGGCACCGGCCACCCGGAAGATTCCACCAGTAAACCAGCCGAATGTGAGCACCGCCGCAATGGCGATCAGCCACCGGTAAAGATATATTGAGGTCTCGTCACTCATCGGTAGAAACCGAAGCGCCGGAACTTTAGGGGCCAGGAAAAATCGCGAAACCAATTGGATTGCCATGACAATCAAAAAAGCGGCCAGATAGGTAGTCACCAGCACCCGTTGGGGACCGGTGCGATCCATAAAAATAAAAAACAGTGCCAGGGTGACGAGAGCGAAGATGAACATGAACAGCATATCCAGCAGGGCCCGCAGCATCAGTCCCCCGATTCTGGATTTCATGTTGACGGATGGGGTATTTTCGATACGCCGGTAAGTGCCAGCCGCAGACCTGCGGATAAACCAGAGAATACCAAAGCTGACCAGGAAAACTGCGACAACACTGGCAATGGTTTTAAATGCGTCGGGTTTTTTGTCTGCCTCACTTTGGCCTAGCAGACGATAAAATTTCGGCAGGTTTTCAGGATCTGCACTGGCACCGGATTTAA
Organism: Desulfobacterales bacterium; assembly: GCA_050116155.1. GTDB lineage: Bacteria > Desulfobacterota > Desulfobacteria > Desulfobacterales > JAHEIW01. Next base: position 5,889 of record JASFPE010000063.1, on the reverse strand, counting down.
GTTCATAAAGACGCCACTGGACAAAATTGGAAATGAATTTAAATTTCTGGATTAAACCGGCCAGCCCACCGACCTCCTCTTCGGTTTCGCCTTCGCCAAGCTCACGCGCGGCTTCTTCTTTCAGCTCCTGGATCAACAAGCGTCTGACCTGCGCATCGCTGAGGGTGGCCAGAAATGAATCAATCTGATCGCTTTGCAGATTTTCGGGGACCTCAACGGTTTCCCCAGAGACTTCGTTCTCACTCTTTGTTAGACCCGGAACAACGGCATTTGCGGATGGAATCATTTGTCCGGTGAGCAGAACAGTGAATGTGATCAAACAAAAAAGAATAACTGATCTGAATAAGCTATGAGCCATGGCATCCCCCGTGATGAAATGTCTGGATTCCGGCTACCGGATCAAGTCCGGCACAAGCTTCGCCGGAATGACAATAAATTGACTGGTTGGAAATGATAGGAGCTACTCTCTAATTTGCGATCTTATTAAACCGATTCATATTTTGTCAATCAATTAGATGTATTGAAAAGCGATCATTATTTTTCAGATACCAAACAGAAAACCTCCAAAAGGATGTCACACTGACCTCTTTGGAGGTTTTGCAGTTCTATCTCATAGATTTACTGGACGCTTGAGAGATAGACGTTTTCTACCTTGGACTATTCGCCGGCATATTTAAATGAGAGCTTTACTCTGGCACGGTAGGCAGTTACCTTGCCGTCTTCTATTTTCATATCTAGTTCTGAGATCTCAGCGATTCTTAAATCTCTCAATGTTTTGGCTGCTTTGTCTACTGCAGCTTTGGCGGCATCCTCCCAGGATGTTTCGCTGCTTCCTACCAGTTCAATAACTTTGTATACACTATCGGCCATTTTTTCCTCCTTTCCTGTCTAAAAAGACGACGGTACATCATGATTGACGAGATGACAGCTGATCGCGAAAGGGGTCGCTCTAGCGGCGGCTGCCTTTTCCTATATGACGCAACCTGTTTCCATCTAGAAAGAACAAAGGCCCCCGAAAGCAATGAGAGGTCTCCTCGGAGGCCAGGAAACCGGTAGTTTAAGATATCCTTTCTGCATTCTCGCTCATTCCTGTTTTTTAAATGGATCGTCCCAATTCGGTCTGTAGGATTAAATTAAACAATCAAAACACTAAAGTCAACAACCAAGAAGGATTCAATATTATTCTTGATTATGTTCTGATTCCCGGATATGTGTAAAAATTTACGAAAGAGGGTAAATCTTTGATGAAACCACATACTGTTACGAGTAGAACCGTTCAGGCTTTTCCGGTTGACATTGATGCCATTGCGAGACTGATAGCTCAGATCCAATTGGAAAGTGGTGAAATCCCCTGGTGTGAAGGCCAAAAAACCGATCCCTGGGATCATGTCGAAGCTGCCATGGGGCTCAGCATCGGTGGCTATTTTAATGAGGCCCGGCGGGCCTTTGAGTGGTTTGCACGTGTACAACGTGGAGATGGCAGTCACTATTCTGCGTATTTGCAAGGAATCCCGGAGGACAGGACCCGGGAGACGAATTTGTCGACATATATCGCCGTCGGCGTATATCATTATTATTTGATCACAGGAGACATCGGCATTTTAGCCGAAATGTGGCCGACCATCTCTGCAGCAATTGATTTTGCTCTGAATTTACAAACTCCTGATGGTGAAATTTACTGGGCCATAAGCCCCGAAGGAAAAGTAGATCCCATGGCGCTGTTGACGGGCTGCAGCAGTATCTTTATGAGCATTAAATGCGCACTTGCCATTGCTCGTATCCTCGGTCACAGCAAGCCAATGTGGAGAAAGGCTTTAGAGAAACTTGAATATGCCATAAAAAACAAACCCTATTTATTTAACATGACCAAATCCCGTTACTCCATGGATTGGTTTTATCCCATTCTCACAGGAATCCTCACCGGAGACGAGGCTCAACGGCGAATCGATAGGTACTGGAAGAAATATGTTGTCGAAGATCGGGGCGTGAAATGTGTATTTGATGAACCCTGGGTGACCATTGCAGAGACATCGGAGCTCTCACTGGCATTGTCGGCCATGGGCAATATGGATCTGGCCAAGATTGTGTTTAACTGGATATCCGATCGACGATATGAAGATGGGTCCTACTGGTGCGGGTTTACCTATCCGGATCTAATTGTCTGGCCCGAAGACAGAATAACCTGGACCAACGCCGTGGCCATGATGGCCGCCGATGCCATTTATAACCTTTCGCCAGCCGGGCAAATCTTCAGTCATCAATTCTGGGAATCATTTGATTTCTCTTTCTAAAGGTAGAATCCCTTGAGAAGAGACCACCGCCCATACTATATTAAAAAAGCCTTCTTAAAATTTTCGGAATTCTATGTAAATCACTTCCTGCGTCCCCAGCTGGATTCTCTGGGAAAAGGGTTTGCATTTGTCAGACCCTGGTGTGTAGAGATTTTTGGAGCGCCTATTGAACTTGGTGATTATGTCAATGTCGTGGCATCGGCGGATCGCAAAGTGAGGCTTGCGGTTTGGTCTGAGAAAAAAGATCTGGGCCGCATCCGAATCGGTGATTATTGCTTAATCAGCCCCGGCGTGCGAATCGGGTCCGCCCACGAAATCATCGTCGGAGACAACTGCATGATGGCTCACGGTGCTTACCTCACCGACTCCGACTGGCATGATGTTTACAATCGAATTACCATCGGCAAAACCGCACCGATTAAAATCGAGAACAATGTCTGGGTGGGCGACAGTGCCATCGTCTGCAAAGGGGTGACTATCGGTGAAAACAGTATTATCGGAGCCGGCGCAGTGGTAATAAATTCGGTGCCCCCCAATTGTATTGCCGCCGGCAATCCGGCCAAAGTGGTCAAACAGCTTGATGCCGCAGAACAGTTTACCACCCGCCAACAGTGGTTTGCAGATCCGGACAAACTCTTTCGGGGCTTTGATGAAACGGACAAACAGTTTCTGCGCCAGAATTCATTAGTTCATTGGCTACGGAGTTTGCTTTTGCCCTCCGAGAAAGATTAGAAGGGACGCCCTTCCGACCGCATACCATTATTATTTGACTTAAGATCGTATTCTTTGTTAAAGACCCTACAATAAAGATGAAGAATCGGAAGAAAGATAAAAAAAGTATCTCGCTTTCCACCCAAATTCTTATTGGTTTATCGCTTGGGCTTTTCGTCGGCTTGTTTTTCGGCGAAAAGGCAGCGGTTCTGTCCATTGTTGGCAGAGCTTACATCGGCCTGATTCAGATGTCGATTCTGCCGTACATGGTGGTATCGTTGATGCTTGGCATCGGCTCTTTGAGCTACGATAAGGCTGGAAGGCTTGCGATCACCGGGGGCATCGTTCTGGTGGCGTCCTGGTTTCTGGCGTTTACGATCGTCTTTTTGATGCCGCTTGCCTTTCCTGCCATAAAGGGCGGATCTTTTTTCAGCCCCAGCCTGGTGGAAGTTGCCGAGGTGGACTTTATCGACCTCTACGTTCCGGTTAACCCGTTCAGCTCCCTGGCGCGCACCGTGGTACCTGCGGCAGCCTTATTTAGCGTGGCCTTTGGCATTGCGCTTATCGGGGTTGAAAACAAGCAGGGCCTGCTGGATATATTGGCTGCCACGTCCAAGACGCTCACCCGTATTGCGATGATGGTGGTAAAGGTCACGCCCATTGGTGTTTTCGCCATCGCCGCCAATGCTGCCGGCACCATGACCATCGCGGAATTTGGCCGGCTGCAGAGCTATATCATACCTTTTATTGTCGCGACTCTTTTATTGACCTTTTGGATTCTTCCGGGGTTGGCCGCCGCACTCACACCGTTCAGCTACCGTGAAATCCTCAAATCTGCCCGTGATGCGCTGGCCACCGGTTTCGTCACAGGTAACCTGTTCATTACGCTGCCCATGCTGGTGGAAAATGCCATAAAGCTTTTTGAAGATCGTCGCCTAAGAAATGATGACACCGATAACTATGTTGAGGTATTGGTGCCGACATCCTTCAATTTCCCCAACATCGGCAAATTGCTGACATTACTCTTCGTCCTGTTTGCCGGCTGGTTTGTGGGTAAAAGTATTGCGCTTGCAGACTATCCAGGCTTCGCCGTATTGGGACTCTTTACCCTGTTTGGCGGTGTGGATTTAGCCCTGCCTTTCCTGTTGGACCAGATGCAGATTCCCTCAGACATGTATCAGCTCTATGTTGTTACGGGAGTCCTCAATAGCTGGTTTGCGACCCTTCTTGCAGTCATGAACCTGTTTGCATTCACTGTGGTAGCCGCATGCGCAGTAACCGGTGCAGTTAGAATCAATTGGTCACGTATTTTCAGCTTTGCCATCATTTCGCTGGTGATTTTCGCCGCTGCTCTCCTGGGAACACGTTTGCTGCTGTCTGAGATGGTCAGCAAAGAAGATATTCAGCGGCGCACCCTGATGCAGTCAGAGATCAAAGATTCACAGACGGCCGACATCAAACAGACCGGCTCAAAAGTGGTAACTCAAAAAAGCCATCTTGAATCAATTATAAAGCGCGGAAAGCTGAGGGTAGGCTTTAATCCTGAAAACTTACCATTTTCCTTTTTTAACGCCAAAGGTGATTTGGTGGGTTTTGACGTGGAGCTTATGCATGAACTGGCCCGGGAGTTGGGGATAGAGCTCGAGTTCATCCCATGGACATACAAAACGATAATCAAAGAGCTCGAACGGAAAAAATTTGATGTAATGATAGGCGGACTGATTGTCACCCCGGAGCGGCTTAGCAAGGCCAACTTCTCGATTCCCTACATGAATATTACTATAGCTGTGGTTGTAGAAGATCACAGACGCAAAATGTTTAAAAGCTGGCGTTTGATAGACAAAGAACTCGCTGTTCGCTTGGGTGTGGTAGGGAAAGGGCGAGCAGAGGATGTCAGGCGCAACCTGCCGAATACGGATATCGTACTGATGGAATCCTATAGCGAATTTTTCACTGACAATCCAAAAGGGGTTGGTGCAATCGTTATCAGCGCGGAAGCGGGATCAGCCTGGACAATCATCTACCCTTCTTACTCCGTTGTTGTGCCAGAGCCACATATAAAAACTCATGCTGCTCTGGCGATGCCGTTGGGTGATTCGGATTTTACTTCATTTGTCGATGACTGGCTTGAGCTGAAAAAGACCAGCGGATTTATCGACAGACTTTACGACAAATGGATTCTGGGTAAAGGGGCTGAGCAGAAGAAGCCGCGCTGGTCAATTGGGTGTAACGTGCTTGGACTTTGGGATTAGGTCACCTGTGTCTAGAACCCGCCTAAAATTGGATATCTACCTTTAGTTACCTTGCATAATTCCATAGCAGCTAGTAAGAGAAAAAAACTGAGGTCAGGAAATCGTCGATTAATCTTCAGTTAGCCTATTTGGCTTTCCCCGGCCGAGTCCGCTATAGATTTCTGTTTGTAGGGCGGCATCGCTTCAGAAAGGGTAAGAAAAATGAGAACTTATTTAAAAATCTTGATACCCATATGGATAATCGCATTCTGGGCTATTTATCCCGTTCTGGCAGATGAGATTCACCTGATAAACGGAGATCGCATTACCGGAAAATTCATCAAAATGGGGGATAATCAACTTATTTTTGAGACCGATTATGCTGGCCGAGTGTCCATCAACTGGCGGAAAGTGGCGCAGCTCATTACCGACACGCCCGTTAGGGTCGTTTTAAGCGATGGTAATATTCTGGAAACAACCGATTTGAATGAAAATACGGTGGCCACGTATCCGGAAAAGAAAGAAAAAGAAGACTTCAACTTGACGCAGGTCATGGCGATAAACCCCGAGCAGAAGCCTTCGGTCAAAATTACGGCGAGGGTAAATGCAGGCGCGGAGATAGAAAGAGGCAATACCGATACAGACGATTTCTATGT
>JASFPE010000062.1:0-16550 GCA_050116155.1 Desulfobacterales bacterium | reverse complement strand
GGACCGAAGGCGAAATTGCTTACGCGTCACTCATCGAAAACGGTCGTGATGCAGAGCCCTCGGCTGAGGTGTTCCCTGAAGACGCCCTGACCATTATATATACCAGCGGCACAACCGGTTATCCGAAAGGCTCAATTATTTCCCATCGTGCTATTTTTGGCAGGGCGTGGGTATGGGTCCGGGATCTGGGACTGACGTCTAAAGACACATTTCTGGGTTGGGCACCCATGTTCCATATGGCATCAATGGACCAGATGCTCGTCAACGGGATCATCGGGGCTAAGTTTATACCGCTGCCCGGTTTTGATCCAGGAAAGCTTGCTCGTTATTTATGGGCAGAACCACTGGGTTGGTTTGTCCTGATACCGGGTACTTACGACCCGATGATCGAAGTTCTTCGTGCTTCCAACCGAAAACCTGTAAGAGCGCGCTTTGTGGGGGCAATGGCTGACCTTGTTCCCCCGCAAACGATCGCTGAGATTACACGGTTAACAAATTGCCCATTTTTAAATTCATTCGGCGCCACTGAAACAGGCTTGCCGCCTGCCACAAATTCCACATTCGCCATCGGAGCAGTGCCGAGCAATTTCTCAAAAAAAGTCAACACCATGTGCGAAATACAACTGGTAGACCCAGAGGACAACAATGTTCCACTTGGCGAGCCGGGGGAATTGATAATCCGAGGGCCCTCCCTGTGCAGCGGTTATTGGAACAATGAAGCGGCAAACCAGAATGACTTCCGTGGCGGATGGTTCCACATGGGAGACGTCTTTGTAATGAATACCGATGGAACAATAAACTTTGTTGATCGCAGAAAATATCTGATAAAGAGCGGCGGTGAAAATATCTATCCCGCAGAAATTGAGCGGGTTTTGATGAACCATGAGGCGGTGGAGGAGGCCATCGTGGTGCGTGCTTCTGATCCCAAGTGGGGAGAGGTGCCCAAGGCTTATATCGCCAGCAACAGACCGGTGGGTGCCGAGGAATTGCTTGAACTGTGTAAGAGGAATCTGGCCGGCTACAAAAAGCCACGCTTGTTCGAGTTTGTTCCTGTAGAAAAATTTCCGCGAAGTACTACCGGCAAAATATTACGTCATGAAGTAGAAAAATGGCATAAATAAAATGATCGGGGGAAAAATAACAAATTATCAAATTAAAACAACCAGCAGTAAAAACCATTTCAAAGGGTCCAGACTATGGAAAAATCAGTGCTTGGTTTTAAGCTAATGAGTATTGCATTTAAATTACGTGATTTCTTTTCACCACGAATTAATGTTTTGAACGAAGCCGGAATAAAGCCAGGAAACAGTGTTTTGGACTACGGTTGTGGTCCTGGCAGCTACATCCTGCCTCTTTCATCTTTAGTTGAAAAAGGAGGTAAAATATTCGCTTTAGATATTCACCCTTTAGCAATTAAATCTGCAGAGGATATTTCTACAAAAAATAGATTGGACAATGTTAAAACTATTCTCTCTGATTGTGAAACAGGCTTACCCGACCAAAGTATAGATGTTGTACTCTTATACGATACTTATCACGATTTAAGTAATCCTGATGAGGCTTTACAGGAAATAAATAGAATTTTAAAACCAGAAGGGATATTATCTTTCAGTGACCACCATATGACAGACAAAGCAATAAAAGAAAAAATTACTAAAGACAACTTGTTCGACCTTTTAAAAAAGAATAATAAAACCTATACGTTTTCAAAAAGTGCTTAGTCAATTATGGTCGGGCCACGATATCTTCCTGGTATTCTTTGAAAAGGGGTTCATTTATAGGTGTTTACGAGGTCTATATCGCTCTTTTTGGGGTCAAAATCGGCCGGATAGGAAACTTATGGCTCTCGAATCTGATATGCCTATTGGACTTTGTCGACGTTGGTTGGTTTATGTTGGACCCGATCCCGCGCTTCTGCATGACATTTATTCTATAACGCTGTTTTTGGTATCAAAAAATGCGATATAAGCCTTAAAATGGGCATGAATTTTAATGATTTTCTTATGATTTTAAATGCATAGCACGGCCCGACACCAAATTTCCAAATTTACTAGACGGCCTCTATGGTTGAGGGCGGTTTTGCCGTGATGTTGTAAGTTACACTGACCACGCCGGAAACCTCTGATGTGATTCGCGCGGACAGTTTTTCAAGAATTTCATAGGGCAATCGGGTTGGAGCACCGGTGACCGCGTCTTGGCTATCCCAACATCGAACCTCGATCTGAAAACCGTAATCCCGTTCCCCATCCCTGATACCGGTGACCCGGTCCTCATGTAAAATCGCCAGATACTGAAAGGCGTCGATCCCGGCCAACTCCTGTTCGACAACAAGGGTTGCTTTCCTGACCAGCTCGACGCGCTCACGCGTGGTTTCCCCGATTACTCTGGCTGCCAGGGCCGGTCCCGGAAACGGCGGGCGATTGAATATCTCCTCGGGTAACCCGAGTGCCTTTCCCACGGCCCGCACGGCTGGTTTCCTGAGTTGAATGATCGGTTCAATCACCTTGTAGCCGTAAGCGACTTCGGTGTCGATGCCAAGCTGCGCCAGGATATTGTGCTGGCGTTTGATACCGGCCACGGTTTCTTCGACATCCGTAAAATTCGTCCCTTGAAGAAGGAATCGAGTCCCGCTTTCCCTGACCAAACGTCCGAAAACCGAGCGGTAAAAGGTTTCCGTGATGGCCTGACGTTTCTCTTCCGGATCGGTTTTGCCTTCTAATGCGGCGAAAAATTCATCTTGCGCATCGACAAGTTCCACCGGTACGCCGCATTTTTCAATGATGGCGGCCACATATTCAGGCTCCCCCTCACGCATGATTCCATTGTCAATAAAGTAAGTCTTCAGCCTGTCCCCCAATGCACGATGCCCCAGCATGCTCACGACCGATGAATCCACGCCTCCCGAAAGCGCATTGATTGCAATCGAATCGCCGACTTCAGCTGAAATTGCCTGGCACTGTTCCTCGATAAAGGATTGAACCTCCAAATCCTCGAGTTTGATTTCCAGATTCTCCATTTTTTACTCCTTCCGATTTGAAGTAAATAAGATTCGCTGCCCCTTATGCTGAGTATTGGCAAATACTATTCATGTCAAGATTTTAATTTAATCCGAAGCGCGATTTTCGAAACGCAGAAGGGCCGCATCTTAAATATTAAATATTCTAATCCAAAACTTAAACTGTCACTTTCATGTTCTTCTCTAATCAGCTTCATTTTATAGGTTCTAGATATCAATCGGCAAATAGTAATTTTTCGTTGATTAGTTAAGTAGTTGAATAGGCAAAGCGTTACCCTCAAACTTCTTGACTCAAATACGATCATTTTGGTAACCAAATATATAAATTGATATCGCCTCGATGCACATGGAGGATAGCAAACATGCAGGATAGAACAGTTATTTTGATACACGGTATGTGGAGTACGGGCAGTACATTGTTTACACTCAGAAGACGACTCGAGGAAAGAGGCTATCATGTTTATTCGCCAAATCTTCCCTGGCATGAAGATGGAATCCAGGATTCTGAATCCAAAGTCGCTGGCATGTCTATCTTGGACTATACCGATTATCTCAAAGATTACATCATAAGCCTGAAACTTGAAAAATCACCTATTCTTATTGGACATTCCATGGGTGGATTACTGGCTCAGAAGTTGAGTGCCTTGATTGAAGCCTCTGCGCTCGTTTTGTTGTGTCCGGCTCAGCCCTGGGGAATAAATATCATTACTCCAACCGGGGTTTGGACCACCTTCAACGTCTCTGCCAAATGGCGGTTTTGGAGTAAATCGCATCGACCAACCCTGTACCGTGCAAAATATGGAATTTTCAATATTCTGGATAGAGAAACCCAAATCAAAGTATACGATCGACTCATTCCGGAATCCGGTCGGGCCTACTTTGAAATTGTGTTCTGGTTTTTGGATCGGCAAAAAGCCACCCGCGTTCCGACCAAGGAAATTGCGACACCTATTTTGGCAATCGCCGGCGGAAAAGACAGGCTCATCCCTCCCCGCATAGTAAAAAAGATCGCCGAGCATTACCCAAAGGCGGATTACAGGTGTTACCCTGATCAAACACACTGGTTAATCGATGAACCAGGTAGCGAAGAAATTGTAAACGATATCGATGCCTGGTTAAAAAGTAAGCTCGAAGAAGACAGCAGGGTTATATCTTAAAAGTAGCTGTTTTCAATCCCAAAATATTCTTTCTTGCGGCTAATATCGTGTGGACAAAACCGTGCCCCTCGAAGTCGATAGGCCTGTTGGGTCTCATCGACTACGGCTGGTTAATGTTGGACCTGGCCCCGTTCTTCAGCATGACATTTACTCTATAACGCTGTTTTTGGTATCAAAAAATCCAATATAGGCCTTGAAATGGGCATGAATTTTAATGATTTTTTTATGATTTTAAATACATAGCACGGCCCGACCCCAATTTTACAATTTTAAATGAACATCAGAAGAAATATTTTCCTGGCTCTGGCCAGTGGCCTGCTATTGGGGCTGCCCTGGTCTGTCTCATTTTTGTTTTTTGTGGTATTTATTGCCTGGGTGCCCCTCCTGCTGCTGGAAGAAGAAACCCGACTTCACGCAAACCCCTATGTCATATTCAATTATGCCTTTGTCAGTTTTCTGCTGTGGAATATCATGGGAACCTGGTGGGTTGCGCAACCACAATTGGTGGGCGCCATCCTTATAATTATCGCAAATTCACTTGTGCAGGCGCTCGTATTCTGGCTGGCAAGCCGTATGCGAGCGATCCTGAAAATTCCCCTGTTATTCCCTTTTTTGTTCATCTGGATGGGTTACGAGCATTTTCATCTTTACTGGGATCTGGCCTGGCCCTGGCTCAACCAGGGCAACGCACTGTCAACCGCACCAAAGCTCATCCAGTGGTACGAGATTACGGGTGTTCGCGGCGGGACGCTCTGGATCATTCTGGCCAACTTTGCAGTCTTCAAAATGTACGTTACATTTCGAAAAAAGGGCCCGGCTTCTTTTGCGCCGCTTGGCGTCGCAACATTGATGCTCATGGTTATTCCCATCTCTGGATCCTACCTGATTTTTCATAATTTTGAAAAGGAGGCCGAAACCGTAAATATTGCTCTGATTCAGCCCAACCTGGATCCATATACGGAAAAATTTGACCCTCAAAATTATACTCGCCATGTGCAGGAGTTTTTCAGAACAGCCGCTGCGATTGTCGATGACGACACCCAGTACCTGTTTGGCCCTGAAACCCTGATTGTAGAGCAGATTGACGAGCAAGATCCTACAGCATCGAACTACTACCGGAATCTGCTGGAATTCAGGAAGAAATATCCAAAGCTGAACATTCTGCTGGGCGTACACAGCTTTCAGAAGCTCAACAATGAAGACATTCCTCCGGGAAGTCGTTTCAATCGGGAGCAAAACTTTTACTACGAGGCTTTTAATACGGCGCTTTTTCTACCGCAAGGTTCTGCACCTGCGCCCCAGTTCTATCACAAAACCAAGTTGGTACCCCTATTCGAGCGCATGCCTTTTGTTCAATATCTGGGCTTTCTGGGGAAATACTCCCTGGAGCTGGGCGGATACACCGGCACCTATAGTAATCGCCAAGGCAGTTCTACTTTTAAATTGCCTGACGCTTCGATTCGCATATTGCCAATCGTCTGTTATGAATCCATATTCGGCCCGTACTGCTCCCGAAACCTGCCAAAGGAAAAGAGCTTTATCTGCATGATCACCAATGACGGGTGGTGGAAAAATACGCCGGGCTATCGGCACCACTTCAATTTCAGCCCGGTTCGGGCCATCGAAAACCGACGAGATTTTGTTCGTGTCGCCAATACAGGAATCTCTGCCATTATTGATGCCAGGGGCATGGTTATCGCCAGGACACCCTGGTGGAAAAAGACGGCTCTCAAAGGAAAGGTTCATCTTCGCCGCGGGCAAACATTTTTCGCCCGGCATGGAGATTATCTGGGACGGATTTCTCTGGTCTGTGGGGCAGTTCTGGTTTTGTGCGGGGCGATTCGAAAGCGCAAAGGGGGGTCAGGCCACAGCAAATTAGTGATAGTTTAAGATTAACTTGAAAAAGGAAGGAGCAAAAAAATGTATTTTAGAAATTCCCTTACCAGGCTGGAATACAATAAGGTATTATTGGTTGCCATCATTCCTTTTTTCATGTTCGGCTGCCTATCGACAAATTCATACGTGGACCCGCAATATCGAAATGCATCTTATGATGATATAAATCCGGTGAAGAACAAATACCATGCGAAGATCGATGTGGAATTTCAAAGAAACGGTAAGCATTATCCCAGGGCGGACCAAGAATGTAGAAGTCATATAGAAAGGGTCTTTCGGGCAACAGGCGTTATAATTCCTGCAAGTAATGGATCGGAAATAAGAATAAAGGTGGTCGTGAACAATATTGCAGACATTGATGAGGCTGTCGCAAAAGGTTTTGGAACGGGTTTGACGTTTGGTGCTGCCGGTTCGGCGGTTACAGATTTTTATGATATAAAAATTGAGTTTTATATGGGTGATGCGGCGCCTTTGACAAAAACGTATAAGCACGCGATAGTAACGACGATTGGAAATAAGCCTGCACCTTTGAATGTTGAACCCACAACGGTTTCAGATGCTTTCGGCAAAGTCGTTGAAGACGCTATGCTAAACTTTGTAAAAGAGATGCAGGCTCAGAATCTGTTGTCTTTACTATTTGATTTTATATTCACACCTTCATAGCAGTGACAATCGGTTGAATCTTGAACTCATCGTCACTATTCAACCGCCGATAAAGCAGGTTTATGGAGATTTCAAAACCATGGAATTTATAGAACCAAAAATTGAGGATTATCCCGGACAACACATTGAAATTAAGATTGATGATCCAGATCTTGATTTTGCAGATGCAAAGGAGCTTGCAAAACAAAAGGCAAAAGAGATCTGCGCCGATCCCATGCTGCTGTCCTGGTACCAGGGCAAAACCGGCGAATCGTATCCAAATCTGGAATGCGGCCCCGGAGATAAACCGGCATGGATTGTTTATGCAGAATCAAGAGGTGGCGATCTGACCATTGATGTCAACGAGGGACAATACGTTTTTATTTACCTCTCAATTTTGTGACTAGAAGAAGAGGTGACCGATGAAAGAAATAGTGACACCTTTTTCCGCTTTCACATAATTTTCAGCTTATACTGTATTTGCTTATCTTCCCTTGATACACTTAAAAGCACATCATTTTTACCCTGGCCTCGTTTTAAGTCAATAATTTTCCGGAATTGCTCGGCATTACGGATATTTTGTTGATCTACGTGTGAAATCACATCGACAATGTCCAGCCCAGAATGCCGGCTGAGAACAACAACTCCTTCAACAGCAGGCAGCTCAAAATCTTTTCTGATTTCATCGGTGATGCTTACAATTTGAAGAACCTCACCTTCGCCCATATAAATTTCATGTGCTTTATAAATGAAGAGATTTAGTATTGCCCTCCAAAGAACATTGTCTTTCACACTGTATAAAGAGATGACACGATGGCTTTCTGCTAATGTTACGCTGCATTTTATCTCCGCTCCGTCACGTGAGACCAATAATTCAATGGTCTCGCCTGCCTGGTTTTTGAAAATGGAGCGCACAAAAAGATCCTGACTGTAAATCGGCTCCCCGTTGATGGCAACAATTACATCTTCAGCTTTAACCCCGGCTTTTTCCGCAGGACCTCGAGGCGTTAATTTATTTATTCGTACCCCTTTTGCTTGCAGATCATCTTGCAGATCTATCATTCCATAGTGCTCTATGCCTATTTTGCCGCGATGATAGGAAAGCATTCGCAGCAGGGCCTGGTGAAGGTGTGTTTCAAAACGGCTGCCGCTGGGCCAGAGAATGCTACCATGCTTTTTCCGATAAAGGTCAGACTTTGGGTACAGTTTGCGGTATACTGCAAAAGCTTTGTCGTCTTGTCCGGCAATCTCCAGCAGGCGCGCTCGTATATATTCTCGCTCAATCGGGTATTTATCCTGCGGGAATCGCAACCATTCATAGGTTTTTATGAGGTCTTCAATGGAAACTCTTTCGACCAATTTTTTCAGATAATACTCGTCAGTATAGGTACCCGGAGCCCCAATCGAATCGTCAATTTCCGCAAGAATTTCTTTATAGCCATAGGCGCACCTTCTGTGAATCCATTCCTGAAGGGTTGCATCTTTTGTGCGCAGCAGGTTTACGTACCAGATCGCCTCAAGCGATAGTTCAAGACGCTTTTGATGGTGGGCATCTGGTCCGTAAAGAGAATAAAAAATGATCTCGGTGACATAATCCATCTCCTTTTTTAGATCTAATGCTTTAAAATAATGCGTTTCAGCAGTCTTTAACCTTTCAGAACTGGTTTTGCCGCATTCTTCAGTAGATGCCTGTAGACACCAACTACCCAGCATCGAATGAGCGTAAACATTGTCGGGGTCGATCGTCAACGCATTTTTAAAAATATTTTGAACAATATAATTTTCACTTCCCTTGAGATAGCTTGCCCAGGCGAGATGCGAAACAGCCGATGCTGCAATCTCCGGATCTTTATGAACCCCTCCCCGGCGAAGAACCGGAATTACGGAATCCAAAAGTTCGAGTTTTTTCTTTTCAGGTTTCAAAAAGTATTTGCGCACATACTGCATACCTATTTTCACCTGTCGTTCACGAGCAGGCCTGGAAGCGGGTGATAACTCCAGAGCCTGGTCAAGTAATTTGAATGCCCCGACGTAATCCGAATTTTCAGCGAGCAAATCAGAGGCTCGCACCAACTCTTCAACGGATTCCTTGCGCTCAAGCGTGCCTTCCAGAATCCGATTGAGCTGTACTGAAGCCATGATCAGGGTTAATACGGCCGTAATGCCGCCAATCCATTTCATAACATTGCCAAAATGCCCAATTATGGATCGGGATTGGGATGTACGGCAGTGGGGGCAAATGCTGGCATTGATCATGATGGGTTCCTGGCAGGCAATACAGTTTTTTTTATCTTCAGATGCTGGATATTCTTCGGATGCCATTTTGCAGCTCCTTCAATAAGATTGTTTTTGGCCCGGACAGAATTAGACCCACCGTGTTTCGTTTTTTGCGATTCGTTTTTAAAAATGAATCTATCAAATTTTTCTTTGGAGTAAAAGAGAAACGTCAATTACAAATTTTCAAATGAATCTTCTAACATTGACTTCGGGAAAACTGATATGCTAAAAATCGATCGATAATTTAAAAACTCTATCACAATTGCATTTCAACAAAAGTCCCTCGGTGACCGGCTCCCTGTGAGCGGTTCTTACAAAAAGGAGGTTAATATGTCTAGTTTTACAAATCGGATGATCCGGGCTGCCAAACTGGATGTTCAGCTGTATGAAGAAGTCGAGGCAGATAAGGGCGCACTGGGTCAGGCTATGGGCGTTGTGGTCCTTTCAGGAGTAGCTACCGGGGTCGGCAGCACAGCATCAGCCGGGCTTGCCGGAATTGTTACCGGAACGATAGCCGCACTCATCGGGTGGTTTATCTGGTCTTATATTACCTATATTGTGGGCACCAAACTTTTACCTCAACCCCAGACCAGGGCGGACTACGGAGAACTGTTACGAACCATTGGTTTTTCAAGTTCTCCCGGATTGCTCCGCGCGCTCGGCATCATACCATTTCTTTCGACAATTATCTTACTCGCCACTTCGATTTGGATGTTAATTGCCATGGTCATCGCCGTAAGACAGGCCCTTGATTATACCAGCACACTGCGCGCGGTGGGGGTCTGCATCATCGGGTGGATTCTGCAAATTATAACCTTGATGATATTTTTCTCTATTTTTGGTGGATTTTTTAAGCCAGCCTAATTAAAGCATTGATCTAGTAGTCATTATGACAGAAAAACCCGGACGGACATTTATCCTAATCTCCTGCGCCTGCGCCATTTTCTGGCCGGGGGCATTTATCTTCGGTTTTCCCGGGGTCATGCGCCAGTACTGGCAGCAGGCCTTCAATGTCGGCGGCAGTGCGGTGGGTCAGACGATTTTTTTTATTCTGGCCGGGGCCACCTGCTTTATGTACCTTTGTGGACGCTGGCAGGAGAAATACGGTCCCGCAAAACTGGTCGCCCTGGGGGCCGTCCTGTGTGGCAGCAGTGTCATCTGGTTGGGACGCACGGATAGCATGATTGCCGTCTATGTCTGGGGGTCTTTAGTCGGTGCCTCATCGGCCTTTATCTACGCACCGGCGCTGACGGTGGTGCAGTACTGGTATCCCGAAAGGCGCGGGTTGGTGTCCGGTTTTTTCAATATGGCCTTCGGGCTGCCGGCGGCCATCATGTCTCCGGTATTTACGGCCCTTTTGTCAAGCTGGGGATATGAAACGATCAACCGGGTGCTGGGCTGTGTGGCACTCATCGTCGGCCTGGCAGCCTCCACCCTGATCCGGTTCCCGGAGGGGCATCAGTCGGTGCCGGCAGCCGATACACCGCTTGAGCCGACCAGCCGCTCGGTGCGTGAAGCCCTGAGATCCAGAGAATTCTGGTGTCTTTGGCTTACGTGGGTATTGGCCGGTGCTGCCGGCGCCAGCATGCTGGTGCTGGCCACGGGTTTCGGTTTGGCCCGCGGCCTGAACCTCACCCAGGCCGTGGTTTTACTTACCGCATTTAATCTGACAAACGGCAGCGGCCGTCTGGTGAGCGGTTTTTTTTCCGACCGCTGGGGCCGCAGCCGCACCATGGCGCTCAGTTTTGCGGCTGCTGCCGTCGCCTATTTGGCCATGCCTCATCTGGAAGGCATCTGGCTTTGGGCCTTTCTGGCTGCCGTAATCGGTTTTGCCTTTGGAACTCTGTTTGCGGTCACAGCACCGCTGGCCGGCGACTGCTTCGGCATGGCCCATTTCGGTGCCATCTTCGGGCTGATTTTCACCGCCTACGGGTTTTTGTCCGGTCCGCTGGGTCCGTGGCTGAGCGGCTACATTCTGGATCTCACCCACGGCAACTTTACCCTGGTTTTTTCTTACCTGGGCCTTATGTATCTGGCTTCGGCCGGACTCATCTCCCTGGTTCGACCCTGGCGCGAATGTCAATTGTAGGGTCAAAGACCATCGCCTGTCAGATAAGTACACTTTTGCAATCGGAATTCGATTCGTAAAATTAATTTGCCGTTGCCCATTGGCACTCTCTTTTTTCGTTTCATTATTTTGACAGGATTTACCCGTCTTCGTCCCGCCCTGGCGGGCAGGATCGAGAAGGATCTTTTTATTTGAAACCTATCTGTTTCCTCTGATTATGATGGACCTTAAGGGCTGCCTCTTTTTCCAGGGCTTCGATGAGAAGTCCCTGATCGATATCGTCTCTGGGATAAAACAAATAGCGGTCCCTGACGACCTTAAAATCCCCGGGGGCCAGATTCTGGATTTGCTTTATTTCTTCCCGGGTTGCCGGATCCAGTGAATCATCGGTCAACGGCCCGAGAAACAAATCATAAAACAGGAGATTGCCGACACCAGTCAGATAATCAAAGCCCATCTTGTGGTTGAAGCGGCGAAGGGAGGCAGCATCCAGATCATCCAGCCGGTTGGTGGTGCAGATCAGAATGCCCTTAAATTTTTCCATCTGAGTGAGAAACTCGTTGGTGAAGCTGATCTCCCAGGAGTGCCGGGCTCTGTCACGGCTAAAAAGCAAGGAGTCTGCCTCGTCGATAATTAAAATCGCTTCTTCGGCCTCGGCTTTGGCAAAAGCGTATTTGATATTCTTCTCCCCTTCCCCGACATACATGCTCTGCAGATCACTGATGCGTTTGCAGATAATCTCGCGATCTAGCCGGTTGGCGACATGGCGGGCCAGCTCGCTTTTACCGGTGCCGGGAGGCCCGTAAAACAGCAGATTCATATTCAACACCGACTGTTGATCCTCTTTTCTGAGATAGGCATCAAAGGCTTCAAGCTGCTGAAGCATGGCATCCAGATCTCCATCGATGTTCAGTCCTTCGAGAGAAAAGCTTTTTTCAACCTGATCTTTTTGGACCGGTTTTTCTCCGTAATTGCCAAGGGCCTCATGCGCTTCTAAAGCCATCTGGACTGCCCGGTGAAATTGACCTTTCGAAGCGATATTTTTTTCGATAGATTTTTTTATAGCCAAATCGATCACCCCGGCACTGACCTCGTGCTTTTTGGCAAAATCTTCAATATCTGATTTGCTGAAAAATTTTTTGCAGCGGTTTTTGCGAAGAATATTTTCCCACAACAATACCCGCTGGCGTCGATTAAAAGACTTGAAATACACACTGAAGGCAAACCGGCGCAGCACGGAATCTTCAATCCCCCAGATGCTGTTGGTAATCCAGATCATGCGTGTTCCCGGTTCTTCCAGCAGTTGGTTGAGCCAGCCCTTATCCTGGGTTTCCCCCCTCATAAACCATGACCCCTGGGTATTGAGCAAATTGTCGGCCTCGTCCACCAGCACAATGGACCCCTGATCGAAATCGGTCATATTCAGACATGCCAGAATCGCTGCCCTTCGGGTTTTGGTGGTATTTTCGTCTCCACGTACGATTTCATATGCCGGCATACCCAGCCGATCCAATAAGCTGTGCGCAAAACTGGTCTTTCCGGTGCCCGGCATTCCGTAAAGCAAAATGTGGGTGGCGGTTTGCGGTTTCTGTTTTAGCAGATCCAGAATATGGGCAATCTTTTCTTTGCCGATGAAATAATGCTCCAGAGGCACCGCTCCGCTGGGGACATTGACGTAAAATTTCTTGGATATGTTTTTATCGGACGGATTTTGAATCAGGTCGATGAATTCGTCTTCAACAGTAATACCCCATTTATCAATTTCGTACAGGCCGATTCGCTTGGGTGATCCATACGTGGCTTTATACAGTTGTTGTTTGCTGAATCCGAGAATATTGGCCAGATACTTGCGGCCGTAAAATTTGTGACATTCCAGATGGTCAATAAAAAAGGTTTCAGCAGCGGAATAGGTCGATGCGATAAAGAGAAATTCACACAAATCCGTCTCCTGATCGGTGAGGCCAAACATTTTTTTTATGGCCATAACATTTTTCTCGATTTCAGACCTTCCCCGATACCTGACGCTCTGAAACTTGCGGTTCATTTGATCGGAAACAATGTGAAACAGCTTCTTTTTGCTGATGGTTTTTCCTTTTCGAACTATATCGGCAATCTCCGGGGCATAATCATCGGGACTTAAATTGCATTCTGAAAGCTCTTCTTCAAATTTCGCTTTTTGATCTCCATCCATATGTTTTAGAAGATAATCTCCAAGCTGTTGCATATCCTCTCCCAGAATCCAGCAAACCAGTTTCAGGGTTTCCGAATCAAAACACGGATAACTGCGAAGGTGCCGCAGCAGATAAAAAGTGCATTTTTGCAGCACATAAAGGTCATTTTTATCGGACTCCATATGGATCCCATTGGTATCGATGCCTGCTTCAAACGTTGGAACGATCATAAATTTCCCCCCCTAAATTGGAATTTTTTCTTGCAACTATACCTCTTCAAAAACTGTTTTTGTGTGCTTTCAATAGCCCATCAGTGGTGCTCTAAAGTCTGTTTGATTAAATGCCGATAACAATTTAGATGGCGTTTTCTCAATCTGTTAAGGTCATTTTATCAGGGATGCGTTCCATATCGCGGAACGGTTTTGAGGCTATTTCAAAAATCGATCCAGCCTCCAAAGGCAGAGTTATCCCGCTGATTAGGATGCTCACGATAAAGCATGTTGAGCCCGTTGGCCCGTTGGCCGGTTTAAATCGGATATAATCTATTTTGGTAACGGGCTAAACTGGTAACGGGCAAACCGGCAAACCTAAATATTGTCCTGGTGCTCGAGAGCGATCTACAATTTTTGAGACTGCTTCAGTTTTCTTACAGGAGTAAATGTTATGCCTGAAAAAAAAGACTATTACAGCAGTTACGGGCAAAAACTGATCAGCCTGTTTGCCAGGCTGCTTTTCACGCAACGAAGCCATTCGTTGATCGAGCTTGCCCGCATGCTGAACTGTTCCAAACAGACGGTGCTACGTTTGGTGGACGACATTCGCCGCTCGTACGGGGTGGAGATTGAAGAGTTTCTGGAAGGAAAAAGAAAATATTATCGCATAAAGCGCCTTTCAAAAAACAGGCCCTCGCTGAACATTACCGAATCCGAGTTAAGCGCGCTTTATATGTGTAAAACCTTTGCCGAACATCTGATGGGAAAAGAAATGTTTACCGAGGCCTCTCGTGCCCTGGAAAAGAACCAGTCTCATCTGTCTGCCGAAAAGCAGGTGACAGCCCGGCATTTCGCATCCTTTAAAGCCGGCAGCATTGATTACACCCCTCATCAGGATGCGATCTGCGCCCTGATCGAGGCCATGGACAACCGCAAAATCTGTAAAGTCACTTACAAATCCATCATGGCATCCCGGGCCAAAACATTTTACATCAAGCCCCTGAAAATATTCTCCCACAAAGATTCAGTCTATCTGCATGCCCACCTGGCCCGGGCCCCCGGCAAACCCTACCGCCAACCCGAATTCAATCCGCTTCTGGCCGTCCATCGCATAAAGAAAGTGGAAATCACCGAACGCCTATTCGAGTACCCCAAAAATTACGATTTTGACAGGGCATTCAAACAGAACTTCGGGGTGATTAAAGAAGACGCCTTTAAGGTGGAAGTGGAATTTACCGGCTGGGCCGCAAAATATGCATCCGAGCGCATCTGGAGCCCGGATCAGAAGATCGTTCAAAACAACGGAAGGACGGTTTTAACCTTTAGCGCCTCTTCTGAGCCGGAATTGGTTTCGTGGGTGCTTTCTTTTGGTGATGAGGCAACATTGCTAAAACCTGTTTGGCTGTCTGAAGAAGTATTGCACTCTATAAACCGAATGCAAAAAGTATATAAAAAAAAGGTTCAGGGTTCAGGTTTCAAGGATCAGGGTTAAAATAAAAATCGGTATATCGAGATCGAGATCGAGTTCGAGAAGAATACGGCATAACCATTCACCGGGGCAGACGGGAACAACTTCACGGCTTTTTCGCAAAGGTCCGATGGTTCGCAACTTTTGGATCGCCAGCTGCTCAGCTCAAACGTTCATATATCTTCAACAAAAACCAACCATCTGGCGCCCTGATTTTTTGCAGATACTGATAGACTAATCTTTAATTTTGAATTTCCAAAAATCATGTGATATTGCTTTCATATCCGTAAAATTGCAAAATAGTGATTTCATCTATCTGAAATTTGGACAATTTTGTGATATTTTTGGATATCAAAGATTTTTAGAAGCGTAATTTATTACAATTATTCTCAATAAATCACAGGTTCAGTTGTGTTCGGTTTTTTGCGAGGCAAAGCAACTATTCCAGCTGGCAACGCTGGTATTGCCTTTTCTGAATAGTCTCCATGGGAGTCCTGGTTGATAATGAAAGAACAACTGAACAAAGATGGTGTTAAGGCGCTTCTTGCACCTTTCCGCTGGGCGACCGTGATGGCGGTTTCCTTTTTTTTGGCGGCCGGTCGATTAGACATTTTCAGGGCCTGGTTGTTTTTCGGTGTCTATTTCGTGGGCGCGGTCGTGGGTGCGATTATTATGTGGAAGTTTGCATCTGGCTTAGCGAATCAGCGAGCATCCATCAAAGAGGGGACAAAAACATGGGACAAGATGTTTCTGGCAACCTACTTTCCAATCTCGTTGTTTATCTTCCCAATAGTTGCCGGTTTCGATGTTGGAAGATTCCGATGGTCCCAGCTCGGCGTCACTTATGCGATAGGGGGCGTTGTCCTGTATATTGTGTGTTTTGCTCTGGGTTATTGGGCAATGGTTGTGAACGAGCATTTTGAAGGGACTGTAAGGATTCAGAAAGACAGAATGCACAAAGTCATAACAAGTGGCCCCTATCGTATTGTTAGGCATCCAGGTTATCTTTCAATGATTCTCGGCGGCCTTTCGGCCTCTTTCATCATCGGCTCACTATTCTCCCTAATTCCATGCATTGCGGCCATTCTTTTAATAGTTATCCGCACGTATCTTGAAGACAGGACTTTGCAGAAAGAGCTGGAAGGGTATTTGGAGTATGTGAAAAGGACAAAATACAGATTACTACCAGGTGTCTGGTAATAATAGCGGATGGTTCACCCTTTTGCATATTTCTGCTGTGCAGCAGGTTTCTTTGCAATCCTAAGATCTTTACTATCTCCAACGTATGCAAATTTTGACCGAGTCTGTGATATCGCTTATAGTATCTGTAAAAAATTTGCCCTCTTAAAAGTACCGATATTGATAAACATATTACCACAATTTACCGAGCTGAAATTTTTGTGATATCAGGTTATATCCTGTACTTTCGCCAAAATTGTGGTTTCATCTACATAGTGCGCCACGAGCGCACTTTTTCATAAAGTGTGCGCAACTGTGCAGAAGATGAGGGCGGGCCCCTCGGAGCCGACTTACAGGAGCAGGCTTCAAACCACCTCAAGCTGCTGTGGTCAAAAGCCATGGTGGTGAGCGTTGGGGAAAAGTCGCGGCATAAGATCGCGGCAGGTAGGACTCAGAGAGACGAG
>JASFPE010000061.1:0-16726 GCA_050116155.1 Desulfobacterales bacterium | reverse complement strand
GCTTTAATTGCTCATCAAGCTGCTGTGGTAATACACGCGGCAATGCAAAGTTTTTATATATGATACCCCATTTCTTATGTGCCATTCCGATGACAAATATATTTCTCAGATAATTGTCAGTGAACAGTTTTTCTTTATATTGCATTTCAGATAGTTTAGTCTGAAGCTCTCGAGGACTGAATTCGTAAATCAAGGAATAAAGCTGCTTGAGGTTGTTTTCTAGATCACTGTATTGTAAAGGTTCAGAAATCCAATTTCCGAAGGCTGTTTTCCAGTTTCCCTTTGATGCTTTGCTGACCTGCAATAAAGGCTGCTTTTGCTTCAGCGTCCAAAGAACTTCAGGAAATCCATTATCTTTCCACAATCCTATTCCCCTGTTTTTCGCCTCCTGTTCCCATGCCAAAAATTTTGCCTTTCGGCCCTCATCCAATGGATACCGTGTATAGGTAATTGCATAACCATTTTTAATCAATTCTTCTTGCAAAAAGGTGCCGTCTTCAAGATAAACGTAACCCAACACACGCCCATAATTTCCCCGCTTGTCTTCATCATAAGGATCAAATTCTAATCGAATCTTTTTGCCCAAACAGATTTTTTCCGCAAAAGCGCCGGCTTCCTTGGACATAAATTGAACCGGCAATTTGGGATGATTTTTTTCAGGTGTATCAACTCCGATCAACCGCACCGTACCCAACCCTTCCAAAGTCAATGAATCTCCGTCGGCAACAGATATGCACCTGTGATATTCTCTGTCTAGTCCAAGGGATCTAAGTAACTTATCGGTAACCGGGACTTGAATGTCATTAGCTAAAGAATTTGAAAACAGGAGTCCGAACAATAATATGAGCGGAGATAAATAAAATGATATTAGTCTGTGCATTGGCCGATCTTAAACCGCCTTCGGCGGTCTAATGTGCCTGAGGAACCGAAGATGCCGACATGAGGATTTACAGTCGCTAAACGAGAGGATCATTTATTTTTATTTTGGTTCAAAATTTTATTCAGCTCGTTAATAAGCGATGGAAGATCAACTTCGAGGGTGTCAAACAGGACATCCAGATCAACTGCATCATAACCATGAATTAAGCGATTGCGCATACCAATAATTTGCGACCATGGGATAGAAGGATATTTCGCCTGATTTTCTGGGCTGATTTTTGCGGCCGCCTCTCCAACAATTTCAACGAGACGAGTAGCAGCCAATTCAACCAGCCTATTTTTCTGGAGGTCTGATTTTTCTTTTCCTCGAACCAGTGCAACCGCTTCCTTGGCATGGTCTAACATGTGCTGTAGTTTGATCTTATCATCATGCTGCGTCATATTGGACCTCGGCTTCACCCAGTATTTGGTCTCGATAGTATTTGCTCAGAAATCCGGGTGTGTTTAAATCTACTTTGCGTCCGATAATGTCACCAAGTTCAAGCTCTAAACCGGATAGCCGTATCAGCCCAACTCTCGTACCAGGTTCAAATTCAACAAGGACATCGACATCACTGCTTGGCCCAAAATCCCCACGAAGTACCGAGCCAAAAAAATAAAGCCTACGAATATGGTTTTGCTTACAAAAGTCGGCAATTTTATCTTTTGGAATGTTGATCTTGACTTTACCCATCGATTTTGGACCCCTTGTCCTTTTTCCTATCAAGAACCTTTTCAAAAAAATAGGAATTTAAAAGCCCTTTCAAATTATCATGTAATCCTAATACGTTATCGTACAGTTCGGGCACAAATTTGTCAAGCTTAGGATATATATATACTGAAATTAATCACACTGGTCCAACATGAGGAATATAATAAAAAAGGATATCAACGTTTCTTTGATATCCTTTAATCATGGTGCCGAGGGACAGAATCGAACTGCCGACACGGGGATTTTCAGACCAAATTTTTGAAAATTCAAAAATGTTGTAATTACAAGCAGTTGATTCTATTTAAATTTTTCAGCGTATTTTTGGTTTCGTTTGGAACTGTTTGGAAATATTTGACCTTGACGGGCACATTTTGGGCACAATTTTACATCAATATTAAATCTTCACGCCACATGTTGACTTTGCTCAATAATCATTCTAAAGCGGGGATATCAAAAAATTGGTGTAGGAGACTCGATGAACCCCAAAGGATACCTCGATGAAGACTTTACCGCACTGGATGAACTGATCGAGGAAATCACCGTCGATGCATACGGCGACGACGAGAAACTATGGGCCTTTCGGCAAGCTTTCGAGAACAATGTTACCCTGCCGGCGGACGGGTTCGTGATCGGCGAGCCGGTCTCGGTGGTCGAGATCGATTACGACGGCAACGAGCGTCGTGGACTGACAGCAAAATGCCGCCGTAAAGATGGTTCAGAACACGTGGTCGCAGCCTTCGATGTGGTGTTACCGATAAGATCAAGTGGCTCGTTGTATTTAGCTGCCTACCGTAGGTGGCTCGGCCTCCAGCCCTACCCTACTGTAACCCAAAAGCATGCAAGCCTCAAGTGTCAACAAAAGGCCACTGACTATGACTTGGATCAGGGCAAGCTTGTCCAACTCGTTGTCCTTTCTGTCAAGGAGCGCACTGCTTGCTGCCGCCTGTTGGGAAGCGACCAGGTCATAACCCTTCGGGCAAGCAGACTCTGGTATGTGGTGCCGGGTGAGATTGTCACCCTCAAGCCCAGTAAGCAATGGCGCTATGCCGGCCACCCGTACCTCTCAGGAGAGATTGAATCCACAAGACTTGATGTGGGCGCACTCGGCCTCGGGCCGCTGGGGCTCGAAGAACTAGGCATGTGGGACCCAAAAGAGGAATACTGGGGAGAAGAAGATGAGCTGGTGGACGAATGGGCCAAGCCGATCATTGCTTATGGCCCGCGTCCGGAGTTTGAGATGGAGCAGGTGCTGCCTGGAACCGACCCCGACGGCAATCCATCCGAAGATCCCATATTCAAATCCAACGAGCTCAAAGATGCCGGCGATGTGTCAGGCGCAAAGAAAATCCTCATGGAGATCTGTCAGGCCGACCTGCGTAGTCTCGATGCCCATGCGCACCTCGGCAATTTTTTCTTCGACAGCATGCCGAAAAAAGCTATCCGTCACTACGAGGTTGGTTTACGAATCGGAGAGTTGTCTCTCGGTGAAGATTTCGACGGTGTGCTTCACTGGGGTCTTATTGACAATCGTCCGTTTCTGAGATGCATGCACGGTTATGGTCTATGTCTCTGGCGGCTGGATCAGTTTGACGCCGCCGAGTCCATATTCGACCGGATGCTCTGGCTCAATCCCTCGGACAACCAGGGCGTGCGCTTCATAATCGATGATATCCGGGCAGGGACTGCCTGGGAGGAGCGCGAATATAAATAGAATTTTTAGGGGCACAACATGAAACTAAAAACCTTTATAGACACCCCACCTTGGGAATGGCCCGAAGATGCCGCCAGAATATTTTTAGAAGCGCTGCGCGATGACCGGGCCGATGAATCCGAGCGTCTGCTTGCCGCTGAGTTGGCCGGTGACTCTACCGTCATCAACGATGAACTCGCTGATGAACTGCTTGTTATTGTAGGCGACGACAAGGAATCAGATAGTCTGCGCGCAAGGGCAGCAATATCTCTGGGGCCGGCCCTTGAATACGCTTTTATAGATGGATTTGAGGACCCTGACGACGTACCGATTTCCGAAAACAAATTTCATGAAATCCAGGAGTCGCTTTGTAACCTCTATTTGAATACCGATGTTCCGAAGGAAGTGAGGCGACGAGTCCTTGAGGCATCGGTGCGTGCCCCACAGGACTGGCATCCGAATGCGATTTGGGAGGCGTATGCCAGCGCCGACAAGTCTTGGAGACTCACAGCCGTCTTTTGCATGCGTTTTGTCCGAGGTTTCGAGGAGCAAATCTTAGAGGCGCTTGATACCGAGAGCCAGGACATTCACTACGAGGCGGTTTGCGCGGCGGGAAACTGGGAAGTAGATGCCGCCTGGTCACATATTGTAGCCCTTATTACCGCAAAGGATACGGATAAATACCTGCTGATGGCCGCCATCGAAGCGGTCGCCGGCATCCGTCCGCAAGAGGCGGCGGAAATCTTGCTTGAATTGACCCAGTCTGAAGACGAGGACATCGCCGAGGCGGCCTCCGAAGCTATGGCCATGGCCGGGGCGTTCTTCGACAACGAAGATGAAGACGACGAATCCCTCGACTGAGGACAGGCCAACTGTCGAAGTGCATCAATGGCCAGGAATATCAAGATGCTTAAACATAAAACGGAGGCAGAAGAACTGGGGCTGAAAAGCTAATGAGTGAATATCAGTACTACGAATTCCAGGCTGTGGATCGGCCGCTGACACAAGGGCAGATTTCCGAGCTGCGAGCTTATTCTTCCCGTGCCCAGATAACACCGAGTAGCTTCGTCAACGTCTATAACTGGGGTGATTTCAAGGGTAATCCGGAAAAGTGGATGGAGAAGTACTTCGATGCTTTTCTTTACCTCGCCAACTGGGGCAGCCGCTGGTTTATGCTGAGATTACCAGAAAATCTCCTCGGCGAACAGCTTATTTCAAGCTATTGTGATAGCGAAAGCTTCTTCTGCTACCAGAAGGTTGGCAACGTCATTCTGTCCTTCAACTCCGATGACGCGGATTACGAATGGTCCGAGGGAGAGGGATGGCTGGCGTCGCTTTTGCCGATACGCGCTGATCTGATTCGCGGCGATCATCGTGCTTTGTATCTTGGCTGGCTGCTGGCTGTGCAAACCGAAGAGATCGATGACGACACGCCGGAACCGCCCGTGCCTCCGGGCCTCGGTGACCTGAACGCGTCGCTTGATCGGCTGGCCGAGTTTTTGCGAATTGACCGCGATCTCATCGCAGCTGCAGCGGAGTGCAGCCCTGGCGAGATAGCTGCCGGCCTCTCTGAAAGGGAAATCGACGCATGGATTTCAAAACTTTTAAGCCAGGAAAAAGACGCGCTCCTCGCACGGCTGATCAACGGCGACGACCCGCACCTTGCAGCCGAGCTTCGGCAGCGCACCATCCTTGAGATACGCAGCGGAGAAATACCAACAAAAGGCCCCCGCAGGACTGCCGGTGAAATCATTTCTCGTGCCGAGACTCTGGCCAAAGCACGTAAAAAGAAAGAGGCTGCGCTACGCGCACGGGAGTTGGCCAAGCGCCAGCGAGAGCAGGCTGAAAGACGAAAACATTACCTCGAATCGCTCGCCGGCAGGGAGAGCCATCTGTGGACCAAAGTCGATAAGCTCATTGCAACCAGGCAACCCAAACAGTACGACGAGGCGGTAACCCTTCTCCGAGATTTACTGGATCTCTCCGACATGCAGAACACAAGTTCCGCTTTTTCGGCGCGCATGGACGCCCTGCATAGTGAACACGCAAGGAAGACCACTCTCGTGGAAAGGTTCCGCAAGGCGAAGCTCATAGGATGAAGCGAGCAACACGGCTTAGGCAATTTGAGTTATATGATGTGTCAGAGGACAGGGATGGCAAAAACAAATAGATCGACGCCGTCTAATGTTAATCGGGAAGTTGATAGCAGAGATTCTTCTACAACAGCAGCTATGTCTTTCTCGGGTGCCGTATGGCAAATTTTGTTATCCTTGAGTTTGCCGTGCGATGTAATGCTGGTCTAAAGCCTGGCGCAGATATGTTTTGATTACGGCTTGACGGCTAATGTTTAACTCCTTTGCAATAGCGTCTAATTCTTTAAGCATATCAAGCGTAAAATCAACATTGACTCTTTTAATCGGGGGCCTCATTTCACCTTCATTGGTAAAATATTTGGAAATGTCTTTCCCGCTCATTGCCATTTCGGCAATCTCATCGGCAGTCGGTTTCTTTTTTTTAGCTGTTTTGCTCATACAATTTTTCCTCTTGTTTTGTCGATTTCCATAGGGTTACAAGGTGATAATACTCGCCTTCCTTATCTTCTCTAACCTCATATATGACGGTATATAATATACCTTTTACCCAGCCGATTGCACGAAACTGTTCAGGATCATCAGAACGACAGTCTACATAATGATAATGGGTCCAAATCTCTTTCACTTCCTCGAACCCGATTTTCCTCCTCGGGTCCTTTCGCAGCTTTCCACTTTTTGCTTTATCGTATTTGAACCGCATAACTTATTGGTATAACAGTTATACCATATTGTCAAATTAATTTCAATCTAATACTCAGGTCTACGCTGTATTACTCATGGACACGGGGAGTTAAAGTCCCCCTGTCCTCAAACAATTTTATAACAATTACAGATAGTTAAAATGGCGATGGTTTTGGATTGTGCCCGTTTTTGGACCCTTCTAAACAAAAAAAAGCACCTACGATTGTTTCGCAAGTGCCTGAAATGATGGTGCCGAGGGACAGAATCGAACTGCCGACACGGGGATTTTCAGTCCCCTGCTCTACCGACTGAGCTACCTCGGCACAATTGGCAACTAAATGCCGTAATTTTGGAGTTTTTTCTATTAAAAGTGCATTTTTTTGTCAAGACCTTTTTATCCCAAGTCACCGTATAAAAATTGTATCAATGTACAGGCAGCCAGGGTGGCGGTTTCGGCACGCAAAATACGGGGACCGAGTCCGGTAACTTCAAAACCACAGTCTTTGGCTTTTTCGATTTCCTGAGGCGTAAATCCCCCTTCGGGACCCAGCACGATGATAATCCGATATCCAGTCTTTGAGAGGCGGATACCTGATTTCTGGGGAAGCGGCTGGCTTTCGTTTTCCCAGAATATATATTTTAGGGTGCAGGCTTGGCCCAGGGCCAGCACCTCCTCAAAGGACACAGGCGTTGAGATTTCCGGCAGGATCGACCGCCCGCACTGCTTAAATGATTCTTGTACGATTTTTTGCCAGCGCCGCAGACGGGCAGCCAGGCGCTTTTTGTCGGGTCGCGGTACGGATCGCTCTGAAAAAAATGGAATCCATCGGGTCATGCCCAACTCTGACAATTGCCGTACAAGGGCGTCCATCTTTTTTTGCCTTAAAAACCCCTGGGCCACCATAAGTTGAATAAAGGATTCGGTGGTTGCGGCGAGTTTGCGGGCGATGACCAGCTCGGTTTTGGCGGTCGATAGATGCTTGATGACGGCATCGTATTCAGATCCGCTGCCGTCAAAAAGCCTGATCATGTCGCCGGATTTTAGGCGCAATACATTTTTTATATGTTTGGCCTCGGATCCACTGAGCGACACAGTAGGTTTGTTTTCGTCAATTGATTTGACAAAAAAACGTCGCATGATTTTATCTCAGATTTTCTACAGCCCATGCAAAAATATCTTATGGCCGGGCTTCAATATTTGCCTCAAAAATGCAAAATTGGGAAAAATTCAAATATCTTGACACTCTATAGCCCTTATGATAATTTTTTGTAAGAATAATAGCCCATTGCGAATATTCTCGCAATAACGCATTTAATTTTTTTCTAAACGGTGAACAACATGACTGAGGAAAAGGATAAGTTTGACAAATCCCCTAAATCAGATTCAACCGAACGGGAAGAGCCGATTGATATCTCCGGGCTCATGAATTCTGACGACGAAGATGAAGATGACGGCATCATCGAGCTTAAGGATGAGGTAACGACTCCTTCAGAAAAGGAGGTAAAGCCTCCTTCAGAGTCCGATGATGAGATCATTGAGTTGAAAAGCGAAGTGCAGGAGACAGACGAAAATGATACTGATGATGAAATCATCGAGTTGAAAAGCGAAGTGCAGGAAACAGGGGAAGATGATGACGATTTGATCGAATTAACAGATCATATCAGCATGGAAGACGACGCTGAAGAGGATGTGGTCGAATTGCCAAGGGATGAGTCCATTGATTTTGAAAGCGAAGATGAAGAAACAGATGAAGATCTATTTACCCTGACCGATGAGGCAATGGTCGAAACGGGAGATGAAGAAGATCTCAGTCTTTCCGAAGAAGAAACAAACGTGCTAGACGAAGAAGAGGAGGAGGTATTTAGCCTATCTGATGATATGTCATTTGAGGCAGCAGATGATGACGCTGACATGTCTTTTGAAGCCGAAGATGATGACGGGATGCTGAAACCAATTGACGAATCCGGGCTTGATTTAGAAGAGGAGGAAAGTCCTGTCTCGCTGGTAGATGCAACAGATACCGATAAAAGAGACGATGAAATTATTGAGATAACGGAATTTGATGATCAAATTCCAGCCGAGGACCAGGACAAATTCGTTTTTGGTGACAGCGATGATCAATCAGATTCGGACGAAGAAGAATTTCTTGAGCTCCTCGACGTCGAGGAGGAAAGCCTGGAAGAGGATGAAGATCATATCGACTTTGATGCCGCCGAAGATGAAATGGATGATGCCGAGATCGATAATTTCTTCAGTGAATCTTTTGATGAAGAAGAGGAAGAAATAGAATTCGATCAGAAAGTGGAAGATGAGGTCGCCGAATCGCTGGGGATGGATCTGGAGTCAGGTCTTGAAACGGCCGAAGATGCAACCGAAGATGAAAACATGGATTTTAAATTCAACGCCGATGTGATAGCAGACAAAAAAGGTGAGCTGGATACCATTTTATTTGAAAGTTCCTCAGCAGCCTCTGTCATCGGCACCGAAAAGAAGACACCGGAGGCGGATGAACCCCCGCTGGAAGATGCCGAAGAAACCGCCGAGGTTGCCGATCTGGGCACTATTTCAAATCAGCAAATCGAAGAGGCCATTGAACGGCTTATCCAACAAAACTATTCCGAAAAAATAGAAGCGATCATCGTCCAGGTGATTGAAAAAGCGGTTTCAGAGGAAATTGAAAAACTAAAGGACATGCTGTTTAAAGATATAACCGACAATGAATAGCGACCGTAAGCCTGCCTCCCAAGTTGGCCCTATCTAAATATACTTTAAATTTTAGCCTTGACCTAAGATAAAGAATCATTAAAATGAGGGGATTATCATTTAATCCCCTTTTATTTTTATTGGAGGTGTGCAAATCTCATGAGTTCCAATCTACTCGACAAAGGCTATGAACCTTGTGATGTTGAACAGCGCTGGTATGAATTTTGGGA
Source organism: Desulfobacterales bacterium (assembly GCA_050116155.1). Taxonomy (GTDB): domain Bacteria; phylum Desulfobacterota; class Desulfobacteria; order Desulfobacterales; family JAHEIW01. The sequence goes on along the minus strand of JASFPE010000061.1, from coordinate 7,698 downwards.
AAAAGAAAAGCTGTTTGCAGCCGCAGAAGAAAGCCCCCATAAAAGCTATTCGATTGTCATCCCACCACCGAATGTAACCGGTGTACTGCATATGGGCCATGCCCTGAACAACACCCTTCAGGATATCCTCTGCCGCTATCGCAGATCGCGGGGAGATAATGTACTGTGGATGCCGGGTACCGATCATGCCGGCATCGCCACCCAGAATGTGGTAGAAAAAGCATTAGCCGGACAAGGTACCGACCGCCATGAGCTGGGCAGGGAAAAATTCATTGCGGCCGTCTGGGAATGGAGGGAAAAATACGGCAGTGCCATTACCAACCAACTCAAACGCCTGGGAGCATCCTGTGACTGGGATCGAGAACGGTTCACCATGGACGAAGGCCTATCACGGGCGGTGCGTAAGGTTTTTGTCGAACTTTACCATCAGGGACTCATCTACCGTGACAATTATATCATCAACTGGTGCCATCGTTGCCATACGGCACTGGCGGATCTTGAGGTCGAACACGAAGAACATGACGGCCATCTGTATTACATCCGTTATCCATATACAGACGGCTCGGGGGATATCGTCGTAGCCACCACCAGACCGGAAACCATGCTCGGCGATACCGCGGTGGCAATAAATCCGGACGATGAGCGCTATCAACATTTGACTTCCCAAAACGTGGTCCTGCCACTGATGAACAGAGAAATCCCGATCATTAAAGATAAGTACGTAGACATGTCTTTTGGAACAGGAGGTTTAAAGGTTACCCCGGCCCATGATCTCAATGACTTTGAAATTGCAGAGCGCCATGATCTGCCGAGCATTAAAGTGATCGGCGATGATGGCAACATGACTTCGGAGGCCGGTAAATTTGCCGGTATGGATCGATTCGAATGCCGAGACGCCGTTGTCAAAGCACTGGAAAAAGAAGGCTTGCTGGAAAAAATTGAGCCTTACCGGCACAGTATTGGCCATTGTTATCGCTGCAATACGATCGTGGAACCCAATTTGTCTCGCCAATGGTTTGTTAAAATCAAACCATTGGCGCAAAAGGCCATCAAGTCCGTCGAAAAAGGGGAAACCAAAATTGTCCCCGATATCTGGACCAAAACCTACTATGATTGGATGAACAATATTCGCGACTGGTGTATATCGCGTCAAATTTGGTGGGGTCATCAAATACCGGCCTGGACCTGTGACGGGTGTGGCGAGGTGATGGTCGCCATGGAGACGCCGACATCATGTTCAAAATGCGGGAAGACCGAACTCGTCCAGGAAACCGATGTTCTGGACACCTGGTTTAGTTCCGCCCTGTGGCCGTTTTCAACCATGGGGTGGCCGGATGACACCCCGCTGTTGAAAACTTTTTATCCGACTTCCGTGCTGGTCACCGCTTTTGACATTTTATTTTTCTGGGTGGCCCGCATGATGATGATGGGCATCCATTTTATCGGCGATGTTCCCTTTGAAGATGTTTACGTGCATGCCCTGGTGCGGGATGAGGACGGCCAGAAGATGAGTAAATCCAAGGGCAATGTCATCGATCCCCTGACCATCATCGAGAATTACGGGACAGACGCTTTTCGTTTTACCCTGGCGGCATTTGCGGCCCAAGGCCGGGATATCAAGATGTCTGAAAAACGCGTCGAAGGTTACCGGCATTTTGTCAACAAACTTTGGAACGCTGCTCGCTTTTCCCTGATGCACCTTGACCAGGGATATGAAAACATCGACCAGGCACACCTTTCATTGCCGGATCGCTGGATTCTGTCGCGACTCCAGGGGGTGACTGCGGCAACGGCAAATTCTCTGGATACTTACCGATTCAACGATGCAGCTAGCGAACTTTATAATTTCGTCTGGCACGAGTTCTGTGATTGGTACCTGGAGGCTGTCAAACCTGCACTTTACGGAAAACAGGGGGAGTCACAAAAACAAGCGGCATTACAGGTGCTATGGCATACCCTGCGCGATATTCTGATTTTGCTTCACCCATTTATGCCGTTTGTGACTGAAGAAATCTGGCATAAGCTCCCCGGCACCCAGGGCTCAATTATGAAAGCCGCTTTTCCATCAGACCGCAGCGATGCCGCCGAGTTCCCTGCGGATAAATTGGTAGAATCACAAATGGCCCTGCTGATTGAATTGATTTCAGGGATACGCAATATCCGGGGAGAGATGAATATACCGCCATCTTTGGATTTAGAAGTTTTGGTGCATTCAAAAGATCAGACGACAAACGAAACCATCGAGCGCCATCAGGATGTGATTATCAATCTCGCCCGGCTAAAATCTCTGACAGTAACCACCACCGGGGAGCGACCCAAATCTTCGGCGACGGCAGTGGTGGACGGTGCTACAATCTTTGTTTCGCTGGAAGGTATCATCGATGTTGCCAAAGAATCCGAGCGTCTTGAAAAGGAAATAAACAAACTGTCCAATGAATTGGCAGGTGTTTCGAAAAAATTAGAAAATGATGCGTTTCTGAAAAATGCGCCGGCCCCGGTCGTCAATAAAGTCAAAGAAAAACACGACAACCTAATTGAAAAACAACAAAAACTGCGTTTACATCTGGATAAAGTAAAAGAACTAGAAAAATAATTCGCGTTACGCGGTGCGAGGTACACGGTGCGGGATGCGCGTTACGAGTTGCGCGAACCGCGTAACCCGCATCCCGCATCCCGTACCGCGTAACGCGCAACCCGAAACCCGCACCGCGAAAAATGATTCCCTTACGCGATACCATACCTGCCAAGAATTATCCCGTGGTCAATGCCACCATTATCGGGGTTAACCTGTTCGTCTATCTCATCCAGTTCGGACAGGGCATTGAAATTTCTGAGTTTATTTATACTTATGGTCTGGTACCAGCACGCTATTCACTGCCCCAATGGACATCCCAGTTCAGCACCGGTCATCAGGTGTTTTCCTTTTTTTCCTTTATGTTTCTGCATGGCGGGTTTTGGCATCTGCTGGGCAATATGTGGTCGCTCTATATTTTTGGAGATAACGTGGAAGACTGTCTGGGTCCGTTTCGTTATCTGCTCTTTTACCTGTTGTGCGGCCTGGCTTCAGGATTGTCACATTTAGTTTTCAATTTGAATTCCAATGTTCCGGTCATCGGTGCCAGCGGTGCCATCGCCGGCGTCATGGGTGCCTATTTCATTTTGCATCCCAAATCAAAAATTCTGACACTGATTCCCATCTTTTTCATTCCGTACTTCATTGAAATACCAGCATTCTTTTTCCTCGGTATCTGGTTCGTCCTGCAGTTTATCAATGCCGCCGCCAGTCATGGTTCCATCAGCGGGATTGCCTGGTGGGCCCACATCGGGGGATTTATTTTTGGAATCATATTTCTGAAATTATTTCTCATTTTACCGCAAGCCGGAGCAACGGACAGAGTTCGACGCGTAACCGCAAAGAAAAAAACACATCGTCTCCAGCTTATCCGGCCGGCGGGAACCGACAGCGATCCACATCTGTATGGTATCATCGAGATCACCCCATATGAGGCAATGACGGGCGCACGAAAAATGGTAAATATTCCGCAGGGATTTCAAAAACGACTATTTAATGTGGTGATTCCGCCGGGGATTCAGGAGGGAAGTGTATTGAGATTAAAAGGTTTGGGACGTGATTACCCGTCCCGCGTTCGGGGAGATCTCTATCTCAAGATATCGATCAAATCCTGATGGTGTTTCGTGTTTGGTGTTTTGTGTTTAGTATTTAGTCTCTGGTGTTTAGTATTCGAACATGGCGATTAATGGTCATATAATTCAACCAAACACAAAATACAAAACACTAAACACGTGATGAATTCGATTTTTTACGGATTTATTACTATTGAAAAAAGAAGGAGATGGCTAGGATTTGGACGGGGCCTCAGCCAATAACGCGGAGACCTTGTTTCGTCCGTTTTGCTTGGAAAGGTACATGGCTTTATCGGCACGTTGAATAAACGTCGATAATTCTTCTTTGGGAGAATATTGGGTCACGCCAATGCTGATGGTAATTTTTACATCTGTGCCCGGTCGCGGATTAAATTTCTCGTCTTCCAATGTTTTTCTAATTCGCTGGGCAACCGTTTTGGCCTCTTCACCCCCGGTTTCAGGTAAGATCACCGTAAATTCTTCGCCACCATACCGATAGGCGGAATCATTTGCGCGCAAGCAGGATTTAATAATCTGGCTGAATTTTACCAGAACCTTGTCGCCTTCGAGATGGCCCCAGCTATCGTTGTAGTCTTTGAAATGATCGATATCCAGAAGAAGCAGGGAAAGGGGATGGCGGTAACGGTTGAAGCGATCAACCTCCAGTTCCAGCTGGGAGTAAAATGATCTGGAATTATATAGTTTGGTGAGGCCGTCGGTGATGGCCAGTTTCTGCAGCTTTTCCATCATCCGGACCCGTTCCTCAGTCAGCTGTCGTTCTTTTAGGACACGCTTTAATCTGAGCAGCAACTCCTCCAGACGCACCGGCTTGATCACAAAGTCGCTGGCGCCAATGTTGATGGCCTCCTCATAGGAATAATCATCACTGTATCCAGTAACGACAATGACGTCCGATTGGTTGTTTTTCTTGATGGTCTTGGTAAGCTCCAACCCCCCCAATCCGGGAAGTATAATGTCCGTGATGACGACATGAAAATTGTTTTTCTTAATAAGATCAAGAGCTTCTTCGGCGCTCGATGCAGTCTGGGAATTGAAACCGGCATTGCGAACATATTCATGCATCGTTTCCCGCACGCTACGGTCGTCATCAACGATCAGAATGTGAGCATTTTTGATTGCTGGAGCCATCGGTTTTCCCAGATGATAGAGCCCCGATCAAAAGAATGACCGGGGTTGACTTTACCAATTCAGATTTGATAAAAGGGCAACTTTAGTCCCTTATAATGCATTAATATATCTGGAAAAACAAATCATGTCAACTGACTTTTAACCGCCGCAAAACGTCACGGATGGTTCAAAAACTGAAGTTTGTTCATCAGATTGAAAGATTAATTCGTCAGCATGCAGAATATCAGAAATTTCAGTATCATTGCCCATATTGACCACGGCAAATCCACGTTATCCGATCGCCTGATTGAGGCTACCGATGTCGTATCGGAACGGGAGTTTCAAAATCAAATCCTTGACACCATGGACATCGAACGGGAACGCGGTATTACCATTAAAAGCCAAACCATCTGTCTTCCCTATACAGCCCAAGATGGCCGCACATACAGCCTCAATCTGATTGACACTCCCGGACACGTAGATTTCACCTACGAGGTCTCTCGTGCCCTGGCGGCTTGCGAAGGTGCGCTGTTACTGATTGATGCCAGTCAAGGCGTTCAGGCGCAAACGCTTGCCAATCTGTATCTCGCACTGGAACATGACCTGGAAATCATACCGGTAATCAATAAAATTGATTTACCATCCGCAGACGTGGCGCGGGTCAAAAAACAAATCGATGAAGATCTTGGCCTGGAAGTTGAAAAAACCATTGAGATTTCCGCCAAAGAAGGCATTGGCATTGACGACGTATTTGAAGCAATTGTGAATCATCTGCCGCCGCCCGCCGGAAATACAGAAGCACCGCTACAGGGATTGATTTTTGACTCCCATTATGACCCATACCGCGGTACCGTTGTTTATTTCCGAATTTTTCAGGGCCAGGTGAAAGCCGGGGATACCATCAGCTTCATGTCCAACAATACGTCATATAAGGTCGAAGAAGTGGGTGTTTTCCAGCTGCAACGCGTTCCCATGAAAATGCTATCTGTCGGACAGGTTGGTTATATGCTGGCCGGTATCAAAACGGTTGGCGACACCCGTTGCGGCGACACCATCACGCATCTCGGCCAGCCGTGTAAAAATCCCCTGCCCGGGTTTAAAGAAGCGAAGCCGGTGGTCTTCTCATCTCTGTATCCTGTGGCATCCGACGGATACGAGGAGCTTGCCATCGGTCTGGAAAAATTAAAACTAAACGATGCCTCACTGATCTACGAAAAGGACACATCGGTGGCCCTGGGGTTTGGTTTTCGTTGCGGGTTTTTAGGCCTATTGCACCTGGAAGTTGTCCAGGAGCGACTGGAGCGTGAATTCGATCTATCGCTGATTCTTACGGCACCATCGGTTCAATATCGTATCATCATGCAGGACGGATCGGAAGAAATCATTGACAACCCGGCATTGTTTCCGGATCCCACCCGCATCGAAAAAACCCAGGAGCCATTTATCCGCGCTGCCATCATCATTCCGGACCGCTATATGGGTGCCGTGATGAAACTGTGCCTCGAGCGCCGGGGAATTAACAAAAATTATCAATATCTCACCAGCAATCGGCTGGAGATGATTTTTGAATTGCCCCTGGCCGAAATTATTTATGATTTTTATGATAAGCTCAAATCGATTACCCAGGGATACGGTTCATTCGATTATGACCTGCTCGACTTTCGCGAAACCGATTTGGTGAAATTGGACATATTGATCAATGGTGAACGAGTGGATGCGCTGTCTCAATTGGTGCACCGGGACAATGCCGTTGCGAGAGCCAGACATACATGTGAAAAACTGCGGGAGGAAATACCCAGACAGCTGTATAAAATAGCCATTCAAGGTGCTATTGGAGGCAACATTATTGCCCGCAAAACAATTTCTCCTTTGCGAAAAGATGTGACGGCCAAATGCTATGGTGGTGATATTACGCGCAAACGAAAACTGCTCGAAAAACAGAAAAAAGGAAAAAAACGCATGAAAATGGTGGGTCAGGTGATGATTCCACAGTCGGCGTTTTTGTCTGTGCTCAAGGCAGAAAACAAGTAGTTTCCATCTTTATGTGGATTGCGGATTTTATTTTAATTCTTGTAACGGAGATTTTAGAGATTATGTTGTATAGGCCTGATGTTTACGGCGAAATAATTTATCCAGGGATGGTTTTTTAGATGCATTTAGTGATTAATTGGGAGGGAATTCTATGGGGAAAACGGTTGCCGAAAAAATATTTGACACCCATCGCGTGGATAATCCGGCTGATGATGTGCATGTCATCCGATTGGATGCTGTCTTTTGCCATGAGATCACAACACCGATTGCGATCAATGATTTAATCAATCGGGATAAAGATCGGGTGTTTGATCCCAACAAAATCAAAGCAGTGATCGATCATGTATCCCCGGCCAAAGATTCAAAAACTGCTATCCAGGGAAAAATTTTGCGGGAATGGGCCCGCCGTCACGATATCAAAGAATTTTTTGATATCGGCCAAAATGGTGTGTGCCATGTCTTGTTTCCGGAAAAAGGATTTGTCAGACCAGGATATACCATCATCATGGGAGATTCCCACACCTGCACCTATGGCGCGTTTGGTGCATTTGCCGCCGGTGTCGGCACAACCGATCTGGCGGTAGGGATTTTAAAAGGTGTATGTGCCCTTCATTATCCCGGAACCATAAAAATCAATATTACCGGATCATTACCGGAAGGTGTTTTTGCAAAAGATGTTATTCTTTCCATAATCGGCAGACTGGGGGTCAATGGTGCAACCCACAAAGTCATCGAATTTGCCGGCCCCGTCGTCGACAACATGAGCATGGATGCCAGAATGACGTTGTGCAATATGGCAGTTGAAGCCGGTGCAACCTGCGGAATCTGCTACCCGGATCAAACGACAGTTGATTATCTCTGGGAGTTTATTGAAACAGATTATGCAAACAAAGC
>JASFPE010000060.1:0-16740 GCA_050116155.1 Desulfobacterales bacterium | reverse complement strand
CCTTTCTCCGATTTCAAATTATGTTTCAGTAAGAATCTAAAATATAAACATATTTTACCTGATTACAACCAGATCCCGCGGGTCGCATACCGGCTCTACAGCCAGAAAAACAGTCCTTAAATGAGCGATGCCCTTTTTGCCAGCTCGTGCACGAGCTTTCGAGCGCGAGCCCTCGAGCGCGAGTCGACATTAAAGGGCATCCAATTCTGGGGTTGGTATTTAGATAGTTGAAATCCGTACTGCGGTGATGATTAATCTTCCTTTTCGAAATCCTCTTTTGAAGCACCGCAGACCGGGCATTCCCAGTCATCGGGTACGTCTTCCCATTTGGTCCCTGCGGGAACACCGTTGTCGGGATCACCTTGCTCCGGATCATACACATATCCGCATACACTACATACATACCTGTCCATTCGCTACCTCCTTTTGTTTAGGTTCTATTATGGTGTATTGATGATTGGGTTCTTTGTTTATAGGTGAGGCTATTATCTCAAATTATACAATGATTCAAGTACTACGATGTTATACATTAAATGGCCGTTGGGGTTATGAATCCACCTACAGCCCGGTGATCAAATCTTTTACTCTGCGTTCTATCTCATCGCGCACATCGCGCATAAATTCAATTGATTTTCCAGCCGGATCTGGCAGGTCCCAGTCCTGGCGCCGGGCGCCGGGAACGTAAGGACATTGTTCACCGCATCCCATGGTGATGATGATCTCGGGAGGAGCGTGGGAGATCGCCGCATCTATAGTTTTGGGAATCCGATACGCCATATCGATGCCGATTTCCTCCATTGCTTTGGCCATGTCCGGGTTAATTTTTTCCGCAGGCTCACTTCCCCCGTTAAACACCTCCAGCCGATCGCCTGCATAATGCTGAGCAAAAGCGCTGGCCATCTGGCTGCGACAGGCGTTTTCCCGGCATGCAAATAAAACTTTCTTTCTATTCAAAAACGGCTTTAATAGCCTTTCCACGGCAATCTCTACATCTTCAAGAACAGTGGGGTGGTTGGCCATATCTTTCGGGCCTTCGATTTCCCGGTAGGTAAGACTTCCGGCTGGGGTGGCATCGATCGCATCAAAGAAGTATTTGGTTGTCAGTTCAAGCCCTTCGAAAAGGGTTTTGCCTTTCGTGGCCGCAACGGATAATAAGAACCCGCGACGCATTTTTTGTGCAGGATCTTTTAACTTGAACACATATTTTCTGGCCCAAAACGTCTGGCATCGATCCACCACCGCCTTCAACTGGGCGGTCATATTATAAAAGAATATCGGCGTGCCGATTACCACGACCTCTGCCTGCCTGATGAGAGGATAGATTTCATGCTTCATATCATCATCGATCGGGCAATACCCTTTTTTTTCACAGACAATTAACTCCTTGCAGGCATCTATATTTTTTTTGGTCACCTCAATGGTTTTGGTATGGGCACCTAATTTCTCGGCGGCGTGCATAAAACTTGAAAGTAGAAAATGCGTGTTGCCTTTTTTACGTGGACTGCCCTGAAAACCGAGTACAAGCATACTTATTCTTCCCGTAACAATATAAATTAATCTTTCATACTGCTATTACGTTAACCGGAATAAACCATAAAAGTTAAAAGTGAACTAACGTGTGAAGTGATCTAAAGTTAAGGGGTCGCTTCGCTCCGTCTTTTTATATAAAATAGGTAGAATTCCAAAACTTTAGTCACTTCTCACTTTTTGAATTTCGAAGTTATTTTGCCAGTAAAAGCTCGCGACTAATTATAAAGCACCCAATCAGGACTTTGGTTTGATATGACACTTTTTGCAGGTGGTGGGCCCCGTTTTTTCACCGGCTTTTTTCTTTTCCTTATGGCATTTTGTGCACAACTTGTTCATCACATGCTTTGGCTTTAATTTTCCCTGGGCCTTTAGTTCTTCAATGCTTCCAGATTTTTGTTCAAAAACACCATGACAGATATTGCAATCTGCTAACTTTTCCTGATGTTGGTGATGGGGAAACGGAACATTTCCGCGCTTGCCCCCGGCCAATTCAATGTCCTGAGCCCCTTTGTCCTGGTTGGCAATGCACAAAGCCACTGTTCCACCGGTTACCAGCATCAATGCGATCAGCACAAGCACGAGCATCTTAAACTTCATTCGATCTTTCCTTTATTGACTCAATAATGTCTGAATACCGGTCTTCGAGATCAGACAGGTTTGATCTTTATACAACATATTATGTCAGTCGACTATATGTTCCGGTACGAAAAATGAGCGCAATGCCTCGCTAAAATTCCCATTAATGAAATTTTGTTTGTGTCCTTGAAAAAAAATGTTGGTTACTTCCTTTGGGCTCCAGGGAAGCAGCAGCACTTATCGGGGAGATACGCTTTTGCCTTCACCTGCAATTTCACATTCTGAAAAATCGATGGGTTCACCGCATCCACTGCAAGTATGGGGGCGGTCAAATTCATCTGAAAAGATTTCCTTTTCTTGGCCGCATTTGGAGCATTTGCAGGTAAACGCTTTGAGATTTTTAAAATCCGCATAACCCGGGCAATGCTGGGGAGTTGAAACATTATCTGCCATGATTACCTCCATTAAAGAATAATGACTAAAATTAAAAGTGCCTAAAGTGCCTAAAATTTCGGAATGCTGTCATTTATAGTCCAAAACGAAGCATTGCATGACCCTTTAGGTAGTTTTTTGTTATTCGAGTTTTTTGGCGATTTCGCGGCCGTAATCCTGAGCCATTTGAATACCGCCACCGAGGGAGCTAGACTTTAATCGCAGTGTATCACCGACCACATCCATTTTTAAAACATGTTTCATGGTATTAAAAATACGGTCGTTGGCTTCGCCACTCCATCCGAATGATCCGAAGGCACCGCCGACTTTGCCCTCCAGGTTTGCATTTTCGGCCAGAAAAAGAAATGTCTTCATTGCCTGCAGCATTTCACCATGATAGGTGGCAGAACCGAACACGTAGGCCTCATAACCTTCAAGATCGCCTTCGTTCTTAATCGCTTTGACATCCACTACTTCAGCTTCGTGTCCCGCGAATCGAATTCCTTCGGCAATGAGCTCTCCAATCTGCTGGGTCTCTCCGCTTCGCGTAGCATATACGATTAGCGCTTTGGCCATGGTATTTTCTCCATTGTTGCCTAATGATTTGACGATGTTTAACTGCCGATTCTGTCATCGGTGCCTTCTGCGGCGCAATCCGGCGTATAACAGGTGTTGTCTAAAAATTCGCATTTTTCTTTACAGGATGGGCACTCATTGGGGTGCGATTCGGCCTCGAAGGTATATCCACAGTTTGCGCATTTCCAGCTGGGCATACAACCACCTCCTTTTTTTTTGAGAAGTCAGGTGTCAGAATTCAGAAGTCAGAAAAAAGCTATCCGACCAATAGTATTCAATCATACCTGCTCACGATTAGAAGAAAATAATCACCCTGATCAGGCATGTCGATCAAGGATTATTCTGAATTCTGACAACCGTATGCTGAATTCTTATGTTCTTTATTAATCTGCTTCTTCTGCTCCGCCACCGGCGCTTCTTTTGGCCAGCTCGCGATCCATCATGAAAAGGCCGCCTTTGGCTTCGCCCATCAGCTTCAACTGCTCAAGCACGCCACCGACACTTTCTTCTTCCTCCACCTGTTCCGATACAAACCATTGCAGAAAGATGTTGCTGGCATGATCATGTTCTTCCAGTGCCTTTTCCACCAGATCGTTAATCAGACCGGTGACCTTCTGCTCGTGTGCCAGGGTCGCCTCAAAGACAGCCAGGGGTGAATCCCAGCTGTTTGGCGGTGCATCAATCTGGGCAAGCTTTACGCGTCCCCCGCGGGAGATGATAAATTCATAGAATTTCATTGCATGGGCCAATTCTTCCTGGGCCTGATAATACATCCAGTTGGCAAATCCATCGAGATTGATGGATTTAAAATACGCGTTCATGGACAGATACATATAGCCGGAGTACATCTCGGCATTGAGCTGACCGTTGAGTGCATTTTCCATTTTTTCTGACAGCATAGCTATTATCCTTTCCAGAGACCATGAAGATTGCAATATTCTCGGGCGGTAACATTTTCGGCATCTGTTTTGAAAAATGCCTCTGGTGTTTCACCGGGGTTCAGGAATTGCCGGTCGGCTTTATCGCCGGCGATAATCTCGACCCACTCGATATAGTGTTTTTCTTCCATGGGATGAGGAACATCACCGACTTTTACCTTCACGCCGCCTTCAACTTTTTCGATAACCGGCACATGCTTTTCTTTGGCCGCATCTACCGTATTTTCCACCAGCAGCTTCATTGGCTCACCACAGCAAACCAGCTCACCTCCGCCGCCATGAATAACCTCTACAATGTTTCCACATGCATCACATTTGTAAACCTCTAGTCTTTCTGCCATTTTATCCCCCTTTCGGTTTGGTTAAATTGTTTATTCGTTGATTGGTTAAATGGTAAAATGATTTTTGTTCATTTTGACGATTTAACCATTTTTATTACGTAAAACTTGTTTCACAGCCGCAGATTATGTTCAAGGCCAAGGCTTGAGACGTTTCAAAAGCGGAGCTACACGAAGTCGTACGTCGCGGCTGGGAAGCCCCTCCCACTTCTAAATGGGTGAAGTATATGGTTTTTAATGTATTTCCCAAAATAACCAGTAGGAGCGGCATCTTGCCGCGATTAGCATTTTGAATCGGCTTGCAACGCAGCCATCGCACATTAGATGCGGTTTTGAGACCAGTTTCCTACCAGTTTTCACCGAGTATCTCAAAATGCGCCTGCGGATGCGCACACGCCGGACACTCATCGGGTGCATCGCTGCCTTCATGGAGATATCCGCAGTTGCGACAACGCCAAACCACGGACCCTTCTCTCTTGAATACTCGCCCGGCTTCAATGTTGTCGGCCAGATCTACATACCGCTTTTCATGTTGCTTCTCGGCCACCGCAATAGCATTAAATATTTCTGCAATATCTTGAAAACCTTCTTCCTCGGCAGTTTTTGCAAAACCGGGATACATATCGGTATATTCGTAATTTTCGCCTGCTGCGGCTTCTTTTAAGTTTTCCAGAGTTGTACCGATAACTCCGGCAGGAAAGGCGCCGGATATGGTGACTTCGCCACCTTCCAATAACTTGAACAATCGTTTGGCATGCTCTTTTTCCTGATTTGCTGTTTCAGTAAAGATCTCTGAAATCTGCACGTAACCTTCCTTCTTTGCCTGGCTGGCAAAATAAGTGTAGCGATTACGCGCCTGGGATTCACCGGCAAAAGCGGCCAAAAGATTCTTTTCGGTTTGGGTTCCTTTTAAATTTCCCATTTGAATTACCTCCTCATATTTTTCTCAATAACTGTTTTTAACGTTTCATACTCTGGATACTAATCTAAAACTTAGCTTATATGTAGTAGTTTAAAGTGTCTAAAGTGAACTAAAGTGACTAAAGCTTTGGAATTCTATCTATTTTTATAAAAAAGAGAAGGAGCGAAGCGACACATTAAGCCCGTTGTAAGCGGGAATCACTTTAGATCACTTTACACTTTAGATCATTTTTTCTTACCCAGGCCACCATCCTTTGACGATATGATTTTGCTTTTCTTCTTCAGCCAGTTTTTTTAATTTATAAGCTGAGTCTCTTAATACGCCGTATAAAATTCCGCACCCATTGTCTTCGCGATCAGCATCTCCCTGATCTGCCAGACGAATCATTTCTTCCACCAGCCGGAGGGTCGTTTTAATATGCAGGTTACAGGGTTTCACCGGTGATCTCTCTCCCGCAAATTTTGATTATTCTGGATATCGTTTAAATACGATCACGTGAAATGGTAGATTTAGCTCTTCTCTAACTAAATTCAAATCTTATGCCAGGAGAGGTTCTTTAGTCGCTGTTTAGAAAATAGGTTTAATTTCAGATAATTACGGTGAAAGCTCAAGAACAGAAGACAGTCCAATGGATTCAAACTGGAATCCATTGCGATACAATTAAAACTAATTAACTAATAAAATATTCAACGCATTGCAAGATAATTTGTGGATATCATAATAAAAACCGCAGGGCAATATCGTCTCAGTATTATTAATGGTACACTAGTGTCTCATAGGACAGAATTCGGAATGCGGAATGCGGAATTCGGAATCCGGAAGGTGGAATGCAGGAATAATTGGGTTTCAGGTGTCGGGTGTCAGGTGTCAGGATTACAGAGTAGGGGGGTAGAACCCTGAACCTCTGAACCCTGAACCTTTGAACCTTTATTATGCTGCCTTGACCTGCGTGCGCTGTAGAATTTTTCCTCTGGTGCTGATAACCACCTCTTCCATGGGGATTTCGACACCGGCCATTTCCATTCCCTTTTTAACAATCATGGGAAGACCGGAGCAGCATGGAACCTCCATTACCACCGAGGTCAGGCTCTTTATACCGGATTGTTTACAAATCTGGGCAAACTTTTCGATGTAGAACTGGGCGTTGTCCAGCTTGGGACAGCCCATTACAACTGCCTTTCCTTTTAAAAAATCGCGATGGAGGGTTGGAAATGCAACCGGTACACAATCTGCCAGTACCAGGAGGTCTGCCCCCTTTAGAAATGGCGCGGTTGGTGGAACCAGCGTGATCTGCACCGGCCAGTGGGCAAGTGCTGATTCAACTTCTTCGCTGTCTGCAACTGCTTCAGCTCGTTGATCGACCTCGGAGGCCAAGACGGATGGCTGAAACGACTGGAGCCGTGCAGATGGACAACCACCGGAGACAAAGGGAATTTCCTGAGGCTGTGGTTTTTCTTTCTCGGCCAGAAACGCTTCGACGGCTTTTTCATCAAACTCTTCGGCTTCGCGTTCTACAATTCTCAGGGCGCCCGTGGGGCATTCTCCCAGGCAGGCACCCAGACCGTCACAATAAATATCCGCAACCACCTTGGCTTTTCCGTCAATAATTTCCAGCGCTCCTTCGGCGCAAGAGGGCACACAATTTCCACATCCATCACAAAGATCTTCATCGATTTCTATTATTTTGCGAACTACTTTCATAACATCTCCTTTTACGATAGGTTGATAACCTTGCTTATTCTCTAAATTAGCAAAACATCGCTGGCAATTTTTCGACCGCTGGCGGTCAGAAATGATTGCTCAATGATTTCTTCCAGCTGTTTGGTGTCCATGGGATTTTCTTTTTGCTTTTCGTCCAGATTTTCTAACTGATCCGCATCATAGACGATCTTAAAGTTGAGGCTCTCATCGGCTCCGGGACGATGGTGGTGGGCGATGATATCACAAACCTCATTGATTAACTCTTCCTTGGCTCCCAGCTTCTGCAGGATGGTCTTGGCAATCACCGGGCCTTCCTCTTCGTGTTGTTCCGGTTTGGTATTCCCATATTTTTTCTCGGCTTCCAATATACCGATGTCGTGCAAATAGGCTGCAGAGAGAATGACCGCCATGTTGCCTTTTTCGCTTTTTCCGATCCTCTCCGCGTATCGGGCA
Organism: Desulfobacterales bacterium; assembly: GCA_050116155.1. Classification (GTDB taxonomy): domain Bacteria; phylum Desulfobacterota; class Desulfobacteria; order Desulfobacterales; family JAHEIW01. The sequence continues at coordinate 9,274 of JASFPE010000060.1, read as the reverse complement.
ACACGGGTTGCATGTCCGATGCGGTAAAAATCACGTTTAAAATAGCGTTTCATTTCAATTGCCACACGATCTTTTAGCAAGTCATCTTTCTGAGCCAAAAGTTCAGGTGGCAAATTACCAATGCATTGTTCCGCAAATTGGCAGTAAGCGGCACAGCCAAAATCCATGTTGGGATTAACGAAACGATGGCCACAGTTACCGCATTTTCTGGAGGTATCATCTTTAAAAAATTCAACCGATTGGCCGCATTTTGGGCAATCTACTTCAAAAATCGCACCGGGCGACCAATATTGGGTATCTTGTCCTGGGCATTTCATATGAATGTTCCTTAGTGCTTATTGATCCTCAAAAATGATCATACCGAGTGGCTTTGATCTCATTATTGACTCCAATCATAATCCATATAATGCGTTTCCGCATTGACTTAAATCAAAACCTTCAAAAAATATAAATTGAGCGTTATCGCTCAATTTATTGCCATTCCAACAATCGCCGTTGTCCTTCAAGTTTGCGTATGTCGGTCACATCCTGGCTTACCTCCAGGCAGCCTTTATATTTTCCCTCTTCATCGCGTACTGCAAAATATCGAATATAAATGAATTTGCCGCCCAACTGGAGCCAGAATTCCGCCATATCTCTATCTCCGGATTTCATTTTTGCAAGAATTTCACCGACGATATGAACGCTTTTAGGCGGATGACATTTTTGAACCTTGCGTCCGATAATGCCCGGGCTTCGGGCAAATATGCGTTCTTTGCCCTGGGAATAGTAAGCGACTTCATCATTTTCATTAACGAATGTCAGATCTACCGGCAAATGCGTGAGAATCAAATTGATGGTTTCTGCAGACAACATACCGGTGTCTAATGGAATCATACCGGTTGTAACCGTCGGTTCAGTGGTTTCCGTCGTTTCCGGCTGCCAACCCTCGGTCGGTTGAATCCACGCATAGCCTACCTCAGCCTCGCCGTCTTTGACCTTATTCCAATCTGATTCTGTAAAAATATCCAGGGTCATCGGGAAAAGGACATGGTCTTCTTTATAAATCATATCACGAATGGTGGCGACCAATTGTCGGGTGCCTGAGACGGCTTCAGACATCGCTGAATCAGCGTAGCGCTGTCTCGAATCTTTAACCATTGCGCGAACATCGTCATGGATGGCCCACATGACCTGGGGCGGGCCAGACATTCCCTTGGCTTCCATCAGGGGGAAGAGCTGGTTTTCCTTTTTTAAATAGTGAAGGTTGATGTCGGCCAGCTTGTCGATCAGGCTTTGCAATCTTTCACCATAGCCGGCATAGATGTCTTCATCGGATGATGAGTCTATCGTAGTGAGCAAATGCTCAATCTCACCCATAATGGCCTCTGCTGCCCGGTTTTCTTCCAACAGGGTATGAACCGGATGCCCGGCGGGTACCCGGGGCAATTCATGTTTGTCCAGAGACTCCTGAAAAACTGCGACGTGCACATCGCAAAGGCGTTTGACTTCAGTTTCAGGCATACCTTCGTCGATGAGGCTTTGCTCCATCTTTGCGATTTCCGATGGGTCAACTTCTTTGATGAGTTCCCGAAATCGTTGTTTCAAAGTATCCAGCCCGACACCGCGATGAAGATCCTGGATAATACCTTTCAATATTTCCTGGCGTTTCTGAGGGTCGGAGACCGCAGGACTGTCTTCGACCGACGGCTTTAATCCGGTTCCATCACCAACATTGCGAATTTCATTCTGAATTTCATCCAGCAGCCCATTCAGGTCCAGGTTGCCCATTTCGGCGACCTGTTTTAAGGTTGCCACTTTGCCGATGGTTTTTCGCATCATGGGATTTTTCAAATGTTTAAACTTTGGTGATTTGCGAACGAAAAAATCCTCAAGATTCGGATAGCTGTTGAGCAAATCGTCGATTTTGGTTTTAGCAGATATTTGCATGTGTCTTGCCTCCAGTCCCCTGGCTCAAAGATTTCATGGAAATTATTGAGAAATTGGGTATCTGTCTTCAAATATCAATTTAATATGAATGATCATGCTTTACCTTGACATAAATCAAAAATGATAGCAAAAAGAATACTATGTCAGATATCATTCCTATCATTTCGGCTATTCCCCTTTTCAGCGGTCTTCCCGATGATCAGATCCAGGCGATCAAGCAGATAGCCGTTCAAAAGCAGATGAACAAGGGACAGACTATTTTTTCAGAAGGTGATGATGGCAAGGGCTTTTACGTTGTGGTCGCTGGTCGCGTCAAGATCTATAAAGTTTCGACAGAAGGAAAAGAGCAGATTTTGCATATTTTTGGCTCGGGACAACCCTTTGGAGAGGTTCCCGTGTTTAGCGGCCAAAAATTTCCGGCCAATGCCCAGGCCATTGAGAATACTTTGCTTTTATTTTTTCCGCGTACTGCGTTTGTTGAACTAATCGCTGCCAATCCTTCCCTGGCCTTGAATATGCTTGCCATCATGTCGACAAAGCTTCGTCAGTTTACCATTCAGATCGAGAATCTTTCCTTAAAAGAATGTCCGGCCCGTCTCGCTTCTTACCTGAATTACCTGGCAGATGAACAGGGAAACGATGATGTTGTTACCTTGAATATTTCCAAGGGCCAGCTTGCCAGCATTTTGGGGACTATTCCGGAGACTTTATCCCGCATTTTTGCAAAACTTTCTGGCCAGGACCTTATTCGTGTCGAGGGGCCTAAAATCATCCTGCTTGATCGCGAAGGATTGGAAGATTTAGCAGAATATGGCAAGGGCATGGAATAGTCTCCAGGATTGTGTCCTAAAAATTCATTGATAAAGTAGAACAGACTACCTAAGTTTGTTGCGCCTTTGAATATAAAAAATTCCAAGCACCAAATAACAAATAACAAACAATATCCAAATCTCAAGCACCAATAATTCAAACAGGTCATTCCGGCGAACGCCGGGCACGTAGTGAAACTTTAGCGCTATCCAGTAATTTCAGTATTTGCTGGATGCCGGATCAGGCCTGCCCTCAACTTGATTGGGGGTCCGGCATGACGATTCGGGGACCTCTACCGAGATCATCAATGTTCAAAACGTTTGAGATTTTGAATTTTGGTCATTGGGATTTATTTGGAATTTGGTGCTTGTAATTTGAAATTTTGCCAAATGTAATCTGAAAAAAAAGTGCTATTGCATCAATCTGAGCCTTATAAATTCCATTTGGGGCACGACATTAGCTTTTGTACTTTAGCAGCTCTTTGCTCAGCATTTTGACATGCCCCATTTCCTCTTTGATAATCCCATCAATCCGGTCTTTTCCCAGACTTTCTGAAACCGCATCTTTCATGCCTAAATAAAACACGATGGAATCCTTTTCGGCTTCAATGGCGGATTTTAGAATTTCTCGCATCGATGTAGCATCAATGCTTTTTTCGAAAAACACGCGAGTATCTGCCAGAGCGCGAAGATAAAGAGCTGCTTCACCCTGGGGGTCGAACACGGTCGTCTGTTTTTCCTTTTCTGTCAATTCTGCTCTCATTGATTTGAACGTTTTTTCATGGGTCTCTTCCATGGCAGCGAGATCCAATAACATTTGCTTATTCGATTGATCTACGTCACCTTCGGCGGCATCGCGGTAAAATTTTGCCCCGTTGCGTTCGAGTTGTTCCGCCATTTCAAATACTTCGTTTGCATTGAAATCGTAACTCATGCCTTTCCCTTCCTTTTCGTTTTTTAGACAGATTTTCCTGCCATGATTAACACCCCAAATTGCGCTATATTTTGAAAGACACAACTGAAATTGCCGTTAATATAAATATCATCTAACTTTTTGTAAAGATAATTTCGATGAATTGATCCGCACAATATGACATGGGAATTCCGAGACACTGATTTTGGGTTGACATCCCATGATATTTTATTTATCATACTAATTTGGTAGGATTAATTATGCTAAAATCACTTTCATCAGTGTTGGTTATTTTCTTAAGCCTCAGCTTTTTGGCAACACCGGGATTTTCTTACTCGGCTTGTGGGAAGAATTGTTGCTGTTCTTCGAATATGACAGCAATGAAGCACACTACCACACACCCGGCTCAAATTAAGGGCAACTGTTGTCCCGAAGCTGCCGCAATTCCGTGTGGCCTTAAAAAAAGCCGGTCATTTGAGCTTCCGATGTGCGCCGTATCCAATGCTCGCGCAGAATCCCATGGTTCTGCGAATACCGCGGCCCATATAAAAGATTCTTTTTTTGGCAATATTGGATTCGAACACAATCGTGTGTGGCTTTCGGCCAACACTTTTTTGCAATCTTCACCCATCTACCTTCAACATCTCTCCCTCCTGATTTGATTTTATTCTAAAGAAACAACCTGAGACTCCCGATCGAACGCATCTACCTAAATGAGGTGTCGCTTTTCCGCTCATTGGGAGCCCCGATTCGATTGGGGGTGAAGCTATCCGATGCTCAGCATCATCCCGGGCAACATGAATCGTTAATTGTTTAACGTGAGATGTGAGGAATCTTCGACATTCCAATGGGATCCTTCACTATGCCCGCTATGATCTGCCATGATGGATCGGGTGGCGTCATCTGCCGATGGCTGGATTGACAACAACAGGCAATCCAGTTGCTTTAAACAAAAATTACTCAATTTATATCTAAACGAATAGGAGAATTTAATCATGGCAAAGAGAAACAAGCGAGCGGCTCACGCGAAAAAGACGATCGAAACAGGCGGAAATCAAAACCGTCAGAGCACGACAGACAAAAGAGAAGCAAAAAAAGCGGTGGTTCTGGGAACAGACAAAAAGAGCCGCCTGCCTGTATTTATTGCTGTTGCCTGCGCGGCAATCCTCGTTGGGGGTGGATTTTTATATTATGTTTACAATACTTCTGGTTCTTCCCCTGTCACTACCACCCCATCTCCCGCAACCAAAACAGTAACCCAGGTCTCGTTTCCGGCCAGTTTGTTTGATGACGGAAAAGCACGTCATTTCCAGCACGTTGCCGGCAGTTTTACCATTAAATATTTTATTCTGAAGAGTTCCGATGGCGTCATCCGGGCTGCCTTTGATGCCTGTGATGTGTGTTGGCCGGCGGGTAAAGGGTATTATCAGGATGGCGACGTCATGGTTTGTCGCAACTGTGGGCGCCGATTTGCCTCTGTTCTGGTCAATGAGGTGAAAGGCGGATGCAATCCAGCACCCTTAATTCGAAATGTCGAAAATGGCAAAGTCGTCATCCAGGTTAAAGATATCCTGGAAGGCAAACAATATTTCAATTTTTCCTAAAGGATCTGTCGATGAATCTAAAAGTGATTACATTTCGAAACCTAATGCGGCGTAAAGGCAAAGCTGCTTTTGTGCTGGCCGGTCTTGTCATCGGGGTTTCAACGGTGGTTGGCATCATCAGTTTTGTCGAGGCCATGACCAACGATATTAATCATAAACTCGAAAAATACGGTGCCAATATTTTGATTGTGCCCAAAACCGAAAACCTTACCCTCACCTATGGTGGTCTTTCCTTAGGCGGTGTCTCATTTGAGATGGAAGAGATCCGCGAAGTGGAGCTGGCGCGGGTGGGTTCGATTAAAAATGCCCGTAATATTGCGGCATTAGGACCTTTAGTATTGGGTGTGGTTGAAGTAGACGCTCACAGGGTCCTCCTGGCTGGGGTAGATTTTGAGGCTTCCGAAATATTGAAACCCTGGTGGAATATACAGGGTGCCTTTCCGGATAAAAACGGCTTGATTTTGGGCGCTGAAGCTGCCCGGGTACTCAACTTAAACACAGGTGATTCGGTCAGCATTAGGAATCAGAAGTTCGTTATTTCCGGGGTTCTTCAAGCCACCGGATCCCAGGATGATCAGCTCGTCTTCACCCAGCTTGTGACGGCCCAATCAATCTTCAATAAAAACGGACGCGTGTCTATGGCCGAGGTGGCTGCCCTGTGCAAAGACTGTCCGATAGAAGAAATGGTTAAGCAAATTTCAGAGGCAATCCCCGGCGGCAAGGTGATGGCGATCCAGCAAGTCGTCAAGAGTCGTATGGAGACCTTGGGGCAGTTTAAGAGATTTTTCTATGGCATATCCGGCGTCATACTTCTGATCGGTTCCATGGTTGTACTGGTCACCATGATGGGCAGTGTCAGAGAACGGACCGATGAAATCGGTATTTTTCGGGCTATTGGATTTCGCAGGCGGCATGTTATGAAAATCGTGTTTCTAGAGGCTGGCATCGTCTCTGGCTTGGCCGGGCTTTTCGGCTATTTTATTGGATGGGGAGTAAGTAAGATTGCGATTATGTTTTTTAGTGAAAACCATTCGGGAGTCGTACCCTTTAATTTTGAACTTGCTTTGGGTGCATTTGGTATCGCTTTGTTGGTGGGTCTGTTATCCAGTGCTTATCCGGCATTTATGGCATCGCGGCTCGATCCGAATGAAGCCCTGCGAGCCCTTTAACTAACTTATTAGATTATCGGACTAAAGCGTGTTAACGGGGTTTTAGATATTTAATTCAACAAAAATTCGAAATCCGAAATCCGAAACAATATCGAAATTCGAATGTTGATGAATTCGTAAAAAGTCCTTCTTCGTCATGCCGGACCCCCAATCAAGTTGAGGGCAGGCCTGATCCGGCATCCAGAACATTCTGAAGTCACTGGATAGCGCTAAAGCTTCACTACGTGCCCGGCTTTCGACGGAATGACAAAAAATTGATTTTTTGACTTTTTACGATACCATCAATGTTCAAAATTTACAAACGCAAGACCAAGAATTTTTCTGAATTGAGGACGTTGGTTTTGTTTTGAAAATTTGGTCATTAGATATTCGGATTTGTTTCGTATTTCGATATTCGTGCTTCGGATTTTAGGTCTGACATATAGTGAAACTATTCAGTGAGGTATTACATGAGTTATATTGTAGCAGACGATCTAGTTAAGAAATTCGGCAATGGTGATGCGACGGTTACTGCGGTGGCAGGCATCAGCTTTAAAATAAATGAAGGTGACTTTATCGGCATCATGGGCGAATCCGGTGCCGGTAAATCGACCCTGTTGGGCATGATGGGTGCCATGAATGCACCGACATCCGGGCGGTTAATTGTCGATGATATCGACGTCTACAGCCTGGGTCAGGAACAGCGAGCGGATTTTCGCAGAGAATTTCTGGGCTTTATATTCCAGAGTTTTCACCTGGTTCCATATTTGACGGTTATTGAAAACGTCATGTTGCCGCTGGCGGTTGTAAAGGCCGGCAAGAAGAAGAAAAAAACGATGGCCGAAGATGCCCTGGATCAGGTTGGCTTGTTGGACAAAGCCCGGCGTTTGCCTAATCAGATCTCGGGGGGGGAAAAAGAACGGGTAGCCATTGCCCGGTCAATAGTGAACGAACCGCCGGTGTTGCTGGCCGATGAGCCCACCGGAAATCTGGATACCAAAACCACCCGAGAGATCATGGAATTACTGCGGCAACTTAATGAAGAAGGCATGACCATTGTGATGGTTACCCACAGCCCGGATTGTGCCGACTATGCCCAACGGATCATGAAGGTTTCAGATGGCATCCTCGTTGGGCACAACTAAAGTTTAAGGAGTGTATAAAAATGGCAGAAAGGAGAAACCAGCAAAGAACAGTATCTCAACGAAATAAACGGTCCAGCGCCTGGCAACCCAACAATTGGATGATAGTGGCCTTTATTGTATTCTTTTTCGCTGCCGGAGTGATGGTAAAGGTTGTTTTTGCGCCATCTGTTGAGAACAAAACGGCGCGGCCGAATATTCAATCAAATTCCACCAACGATTCTGCCCTTGAAAGCAAGGTTCAACTGGTGGCGGCTAATTTTAGATGTGCCTGTGGCGGTTGCGGTGAACTTTTTTTGATTGATTGCACCTGTGACATGCCCAAAGGTGCAGTGGAGGAAAAATCTTTTATTCTTGACCAGCTTCAACAGGGATTAAACGTTGATCAGGTGATTCAGCTGGTAGATAAAAAATACGGTCATCGCATAATTTAATTCCGGTTATCCAATTTAGTCGATTGAGCGTGCACCATTTCTGAGTTCCATCATCAGTGGAATACAAGAAACGAGTCACCAGAGACACGTGACCCGAGACCAGCGGCCAGTAGCCAGAGACCAGAAGCCAGCGATCAGTTATTCGTTTTGTACCTTCGCACTCACCGATAAAACCGGACATGGAGCCCTGCGGATTACGCGATCTGTAGTGGATCCCAACAACAAACTCTTAACCAGCCCGAGCCCCCTGGCTCCCAAAACGATCATACCAATGTCGTGCTTTTCAGCATATTTTACCAATTCTTCATAAGGACGGCCTTCAATTAGACTTGTCTGGGGTTTGCACCAGTTGCGGGCTTCTTCCGGTACCAGTTCTTGAAGCTTGTGAATCAAACGATCATGAATCTCCTGCTGTATTTCGGTTTCAATGGGAGTATCGGTCTTCTGTAGCTCTTGATAGGCAGCTGATTCAATGACGTGCGCTAAATGCAATTCGGATTCGAATTCCTGGGCCAGGCTTAGCCCGTATTCGAAGGCCAGGCTGGAATCCGGGGAAAAATCACAGCCTACCAGAATCCTGTTGATGTTTACTTCGGGATCATCTGTGCTAATAAATTCTTTGTCCGGGCTGTGGACGACTAAAAGAGGGCATCTAAGGGTTCGCATCAGCCGCTCAGTTACGGATCCCAGAATTAGACGCTTAAGTCCGGAGCGCCCGCGGGTGGCTGTGATCACCAGGTCAATATTTTTTTCTTCGACGATGCGAGCTATTTCATCAGCGGTGTGTCCAACCGTAATCAATGGTTCCCATTCTTTGTGCTGCTGGCCGATCAATTCTTCCAGTTGATCACGAGCATCCTTCATAATGCGGTTTTGTAACCCAACCGGATCCAATTGAAATTCTCCATAAATTGCCACTGAAGACAGATCAATTATGTGGCAGACATACAGTTTGGCTTCAAAGTCTCTGGCCAGTGCAATTCCGTAGTTTACTGTCCGATTGGAGAAATCTGAAAAATCTGTTGCACAAATAATGCGGTTAAATTGCATTCTCATGATCTCTTTCCTCCAAGGTTCAAGGTTCAGGGTTTAGGGTTCAAGATTCAGAGTGCAAAGTAAATTATGTCTTAGGTTAGAGGTTGGAGGTTGGAGGCATAAAGAACTCAGACTTGGAGTCTCTCAATTTTCAAATTTTTCAATCTATATCTTTTAATTTTTTGCCTCAAACCTCCAACCTCAAACCTAACGCTTTTGTAACCTTGAATTCATCAATTTTTGAGTTCCTGACACCTGAC
>JASFPE010000059.1:0-16905 GCA_050116155.1 Desulfobacterales bacterium | reverse complement strand
ATGCCTGCTTTTTTACCGGCTCCGGTAATCAAAGCTGTCTTCCCATTTAAATCTTCATACATAAATAGATCTCCCCAAGCCTTTTCGAGAATACCATTCGAATTTTGAAAAATGATTTGTTATCGAATACGATGGGTGGTACCGCAGAAATTGAGGATTCGACGCATTGCTGAAAATTTCCGTATCTCTGAGGATAAAGCTAAACCATGGCTGATCCGGACTGAGCCTGAGCAGAGGGCGCTTATTCGATGGGGTGAAATTGTCTATCTGGAATTCATCCCACCCTTTAAGAGTTTCTTTAGCCCTGCAAGGGTCCCTTTCCAGCCGGCGTCTTCGCCTGCCATTATCGAAACAATAACATCTTTTTCCACACTAAATTCGAAAACGATTTCTTCATCATCGATCTTAAATACGGCCTCAGCCCATCGTTCTGCCGGCAAACCGGTTGTTTCGCAATCATAATCGGTCCGGATCTCTCCGGTCATCCTGATCTCCCCCATGGTTCTTTCCTCTCTAAAATTACTTTAGATCATCTGATGCAATTTCTGCATCAAGCCCTCATATTCTTCACCGGAAAAACAATAGTGCATATCCAGAAAACGATTACGGAAGGCGCGGACTTCGTCTTTGACGTTTTTGCCTTTGCCGATAACATCGGCGATGAACTGCGCCAGTTGCTGAAAATCCTCGGCAATCATTCCAAAGCGGGTCATCTCCTGGACCCCTGTGCGCAGTGAGCCGGCTGCCGTAAATCCCTCTTCTTCGGGTGCGGCCTGATAATTGAGAATAATATTGTTATCTTCAAGACGACGGGCAATTTCCGGGCCCCTGGTATATCCCACGTTTATGATCACCTGGTGGGTTTCCGTGTACGAAATATCAGCATCGCCGGCGACATCCAAACCGCAATCCTTAAGTGCCAGGGCAAAGGCCTTGGCGTTGTTGACGATCTGCTTCTGGTATGCATCTTTAAAGTGGTTCATTTCATAAGCCGCCAGCAACAATCCCAGTAGCGTGCCAAGATGATGGTTGCTGACACTTCCGGGAAAAGCTCTGCGCTGTATGGCTTCCCAAAAGTCATATTCCATCTGGTCGTCGGTGTAATTTACGGCGACAATGCCGCGCTGCGTGCCGTAATAGGTCTTATGGGTGGAACCGGTGACGATGTCCGCCCCTTCCTTAAAGGGTTGTTGAAAATAAGGACCGACCAGTCCCAGTACATGGGCCATATCGTACATGATCATACAGTCCAGAGAATGCTCATCGATAATTGCCCGTAATTCTTTCACGGGTTCTTTATGGATGATCATGCTTTTGCCTAAAATGACCAGCTCCGGTTGATGTTCGATCAATAATTCCCGGGTTTGCGCCACATCGATTTTATATGGATTGTCCTCGAGAACCGGGAAGTTCACCACCGCAGGCTTTTCCCATATAGGATCCCGCATTACATAATCCCGCAGTGCCCCCATGGGTTGGGCGCTGAGATGCCCCCCCTTGATGATGTGATTGTTCATTACTTTGCGTATGCGACGCTGTTCACTTTTTCGATCCGCCCGATTTAAATAGTCAACCATGGCACTGAACACGGCCATGTTCGCCATCTGGCCTGAGACGACCCGGGTTTCGACCTCGGCGCACTCCAGATATTTTTGAAGCTCGCAGGTCAGCAGATATTCAACCTCGGCGATAAAATCCGTTCCCTGGTAGTAAAAAACATCCGCCTCCTTAAAGGCTTTAATCTGTTTATGTTCGGCATAGCGTGCCACCGGATCCATGATCGAAAGCAAGCGGGACATGGCCGAAGGCGTTTGTTCGGAAGGAATCAGATTGATACATTCCCGTTGCCGCCATTTGGTATTGGCAATGGTCTTTTCCAACAGGCTGCGGACATTTTCGGCCATTTGATCGGCCGCACAGATAGTTTGACGTTCATCACGTAATTGCTCGTATTTAATCGGCCAGGAAAACGGCGGGGCTTCGTTTCGAATAAAATACGGTACGATGACGGCCTTGGCTTTTTTCCCTCTGATCTCGATTTCAATTTCATCGCCTTCGACCAGATCGCTGTCCATCAGGGCCAGGGCAATGGCTCTCATTTTCTTTTCTTCGGTCTGCTGTGATGAAAGACCTACCCCGTGGCTGTCCCAGTATGGAACCATGGTGCCGCTGGTAATAAAGCCGACGTGCTCGTCACCCCGAAAAACCCTGGCACCGGCACGGGCGACACCTTTATCCTTCAGTTCCAGCGGTTGAATGATTCGGGGAAGGTCGGCCATCAGCGAAAAATCTCTGTCGACGATTTTCTCATAGGCCGCAAATTGTTTCAGCAGGGCCTTTTGGCCAACAAAGTCACCTTTTAGAGGAGAAAAGCTTACGGCAAACCGTGCCAGGCCGGAAGCAAAAATCGGAATCTCGTTTTCCTCAGAGTCCAGTCCCATTTCATGTCCGTAAAGCGGCAAATCAGCCTCAAGACGAAGTGTATCTCTGGCACCCAGGCCTATTGGATGCGCCCCCCGCTGAAGCAATAAATCCCAGATTGTCGGGGTATTTTTGCTTTCGACAAACAGCTCAAAACAAATCGGCTCGCCCGTGTAACCGGTCCTGGCGATGAGAACCCTGGCACCATCTATTTCTGCCGTGCTCAGCGCATTGCGAAGCGGTTCGGGCAAACGACCAGAGGTGATCAGCCCACCGAGAATATCTTTGGACGTGGGTCCTTGCAGGCTCAACATGGACAGCTCTGTGGTGCGGTCAGCCAGTTCCACCTGGTCGAATTTTTTCAGAAACGTTTGAAAATGATCCCAATTTTTTTCCCGGTTAGCGGCGTTGACAACCAGCAGATATTCATCTTTCACGAATCGATACAGGTAGGCATCATCCAGCGCCCCGCCGGTGTCATTGGGAACCAGGGTGTATTGGCCTTCCTCTTCTTCCAGGGCAGCAGCGTTGTTGGACAGCACGTGCTGCAAAAACGCCAAAGCGTCGCTTCCGCGGAGGACAAACCGCCCCATATGAGAGACATCAAAAAGCCCGGACATTTTGCGCGTGACCAGATGTTCCTGAACGATTCCCGATTCATAATGCAGCGGCATCTCCCAGCCGGCAAACTCAACCATCTGGCCACCAAGACGGACGTGTTGGTCATACAATACGGTTTTATGCAATTCTTTCATGGCTTAGATCCTTAAGGTGCATTTTGTTGCAAAAAAATCAAATGGGACATTTGCACCATCTTCTAAAAATTGAATATTCAATTCCTGCTTCTGCGGCTTAGTGTTTTCGTTGAAAAGCACCAGGCTGATAAAAAGAATAAGTATCATAATGAAAAGATATCCCGGTTGTCAATCGGATATAATTCGCGACGATGATGTGGCAATCGTTCAAGGGTTCGGATGTTTTCTCGAGGCGGGAGGCAAGGTTTAAGAATCACACTTAATACAACTTTGAAGGTGAGCCCTGAACCATTTAACACCTGCCTCCAGTTTACCTTGACACAACTTAGGCATGTTTCTATAGTTCTTTACCTCATCGTAACAGTTAATCCATAAGTCATCCCTGGAAGATACATGCTTGGAGGCATAATGAATCAATCGAAAGAAAAAAATGGCCATCCCTGGCAAGATATCCATAATTTCATGCGGCGCAAGCTTGGCATTTTGAATATCGGTGCCAACCTGACTGGTGCCGCTGTGGGGGAGTCTTTTCTAGACGCTGGGGCAAAGACCTGGACCGCTATATCCAATTAAAATTGCAGAACCGGGATACAGAGCCTCATCTTCTGATTCGTGCTCAGCGAAAAATACTCAATCTTCCCTACATCAGTTCGTTGATCAGCCTTTTTAACTGGGGTATGGCGGCCATAACCATGTCTATCCACAGCTTCTTGATATCGGATCAGGCAACGCTGGCCACAGCCCGTGCCTTTCTTCGGCAACGCTCCGCATTAAGCGGCAGTATCGCCAAAGTGGTCTCCGATGTGAATCGCCAGCTCACCGGTGATGTCAAGGAGACCGGACGTTTTATGACCCTCTTCTATCGCGCCAATGCATCTGCGAGTACAAAGCAGCTTCTGGGCCTCATCATCGAAGCGTTGGATCGTTTTCAAGAACAACACCATCGATCTGATGATATCACCCCGGTCATCGTAAAAATGATTGAACGCCTAACTGCTTAATATCAGAAAAAAATATTGACAGCCGCAAAGTAAATCGATAAATTTTAGATAGATATAGCTCGCTATGAACTGTCATTGCAAAGGAGCCTGAGTATGATAGAAACCGATCCCCAGTTGGGAACTTTCAATATCACGGCACGTCTCCTCAAGCTGGTAAACGATATGCCCAAAGATCAGCAATTAATTCTGCTGAAACAATTGATCGGTGAAAATGTTACCAAGCATTTGTTTAAACTGATTGTAGAAATGTCAGAAGATCAGCAGATCATCCTGCTCGAGCAAATGGGCGAGGTGCCAACCGTCGAAAGCCCGATAACAACCGTCAGCCTGGAAGAGACTGAGACATCCATGCGGGAAAATCCTCGAAAGCCATGTCTCATCAATGCAAATTACATGATTCAGGATCAGAATTTTAAAAGCTATATTTTGGATATCAGCATCGGCGGTGTGTTTATTGAAACCAATGAAAAATTTCCGATTGGAAAAAAGATGACCCTCAAATTCTCTTTGCCCAATCATCCTCAACCATTTTCATTTTCCGGAAAAATCGCGTGGAGCAGTCCGAGAGGCTTTGGTTTGAAATTCGATGATGTCAATCCCCAGCAAGGCGATATGTTAAAATCCTTTGTGGCCCAGAAAGAGTAATCACCAAATTGACAGTCATACCGGACATTCTTATATTCGAAATTAAATAATGATAAATTCTGTTTTCTTGAAATAACAAGACTTCCAGGAGACCTTATGAAATTAGCAACTGCATTTTTCACCATGATCATCGCCGGAATTTTCGTAACGCCTCTCGATGCGGATATTTATTCCTGGACCGATGAAAACGGCGTAAAACATTTCAGCAACGCCCCGCCCGCCGATGCGGAAAATGTAACCGTCGAATTTAAAGAATATCAGTATGATGCCAAGGCCGACCGCAGACGTATCGAAATGGACGAGGAAGAATGGGAGTCAATTTTCAGGCAGGCCGAAAGTGAAGAGAGAAAAGAAAGGCAGCAGGCAGAAGCCGAAAGACGAAATCGTGAACCAACGCGCGATGAACTTATTGAATCCGAAAAACAACGATTGTTCAACAAGATAAAATTGCTCGAAGAAAAACCCCTGGATTATTTCGGATCTTTTAAAAACAAAAGGGTTCGCATCGGATTTTACAAATACAGATTGGAAGCACTCATGCAAGATCCCGACAAATATTTTAAAGAGCCGGTAACCTTTGAGGGAAATGTTAAAGAAACCGAATAATCTGAAACCTCCAATTAATTTAAATGCCCTGCCCATATCCCCTCATAACAATGGTGTGTGTCTATAGTTCCCCAAAATAAATAATTCGCTTCGATCACCGATGGAATGTTGGAATGTTGGATTGGCGGTTAAAAACTACAAGCCTTACAATATGTTAGAGAAATTCCGAAACGCTTTAGAATTAAGCTAAAGTTTATTTTCATAATGCCGATAAATTCCAGGCAAAGCGTTCACCAAATTTCATTTATTTAGGAGGTACTTCAATGAAAAAATTTGCGAATTTATCGACCATCTTTATTATCCTGGTGGCATTCGGTGCCTTCGTCCCGCTAGCGATTAGTGCGGTGAGCATGAAAGTTACCAATTCGACCATCTGTGAAAAAATCGTCAATCGTGAGGTTGTCAATGAAGGCCACAGTTTCTCAGCTTCAGTGGGAAAGCTTTATTGCTTTAGCAAAATAGCCAACATTGATAGCTATACAGAAGTTGTGCATACCTGGTATTACGGCAATGCAGAACGCGCCCGGGTCACCTTGAATGTAAATCCACCGGCCTGGCGTACTTACAGCTCAAAAATTATTCAACCCCATGAAATCGGCAGCTGGCGTGTGGAAATTCTTGATGCCTCCGGCAACCTTCTGAATACGGTTCACTTTGAAGTCACCCAGTAGCGGCAAAAACTGGTTGCGAAAGACAATATTGCTATAAGATATCTATAGGTTACAGAGATTGTTAATTTACTACCAGATGAAAGCCACGTCTATCCGACGTGGCTTTTCTTGTTTCATAAAATGGGCTCAAGTTGCCCGTCAGATGGCCGATATTTACATTATCAATTACGTGATCTCGGCTGTATTTAGCTAAATTTCATCTGTTTTCAATATATTATAGCTTTTGGCAATCATCGAAAGCAGCAAACAGATCCTTTTAATGATAATATATTATTTTATTTCAATATGTTATATTGAAATTCAAGCTTTGAAAATTGAAAGTCATCTTATTTTTTGCTAATCTAGTGAAATGTCGTAGATATTGAGATTATATCGGCCGATCCACTTCGATTCGCCGTTTATTTAAAGCAATCGTTTAATTATCAGGATATTAAAACAAACCCTGTGGAGGGAGCTATGACATTTGCCAATATGTTGAGTATAACCCCCAGCCTGTTTTTATCTGTCATGATATGGATTGTTCTCATCCTGGCAGCGCTATATTTTGCCCGAAGGCCATTTCATCGTGCGGTTGGATCGTTTAGTAAAATACTGCACAATGCCATGCGCCTGACCTCGGCATCCGTCCTGCAGGCTGAAAAAAGGCTGTCCCAGCGAAATCGAGAAGTACTCATGGCCGCAGGTCTGGAAAATGCGGAGCGCGTTGTTGAACGCGAATTTGACCGCATCAGCACGGCGGTGGTCAGGGATCTGGAAGGCTATCCCAACCTCCATCGGCAGCTATCCGAAACCACCACTCAGATGGATGAAGATTACAACAAAAGTGCTGACGTACCGCCGTCGCTGCCGAACTGGATTCCAATCATCGAATCCATTGCCAAAATCAAACATACCGGAGATGGGATGGTGGCCAATATGCTGGGTGAAATCAACAGCTCCCTTGAAGACCAACACAAAACAGCCATTGAAGAATATCGCAATTCCACCGCATCACGCCACGCAATCCTCAACAAGATGCTTCCGCTCTGGCGTAAAGTCCAGCGAACACTGAACGATATCGGAAAGTCCATTACGAAACTAAACGACCGCGCCAAGAGCATTGATCGCTACATGGATGAATATCAAGAAATACGCAATCAAACCGATAAGGCCGCACGCATGCTGTCTTCATCATCCCTGACACAGTTTTTTGTTGCCGGCCTCGTTTTAGTGATCGCCATCGGTGGCGCCATCATCAACTTCAACCTCATCGCATTGCCTATGTCGGAAATGGTTGGCGGCGCCAGTTACATCGGGCCATATAAGACCTCGGATGTTGCCGGTTTGGTTATTATATTAATCGAACTGACCATGGGACTTTTTCTGATGGAATCATTGCGAATTACACGGCTATTTCCGATCATCGGAAGCATGGACGACAAAATGCGTCGTCGCATGATCTGGATAACCTTTACCATGCTGGCCATCCTTGCGGGGGTGGAGTCGGCCCTGGCTTTCATGCGCGATCGGATTGCTCACGATATGGAAGCGTTGCGGCAAACCTTAGCCGGTGTAGAACAGTCAACTATTGCCACCAGCATGATTCCGACGATTGGTCAAATGGTAATGGGGTTTATTCTGCCCTTTGCGCTGGCATTTGTTGCCATACCATTGGAATCGTTTATCTCTTCTTCCCGAACCGTCCTGGGTGTGGTTGCAGTGGGCCTACTTCGTTTTCTCGCGTTTCTTTTGCGCCTTCTCGGCAATATCGGGTATTACGTTGGACGGTTTGTGGTTAACATGTATGACCTTATAATTTTTCCGACGATTTGGCTGGAAGGCGTTGTCCTCGGTGTAAAGACCAAACACAAAGCAGCACCGGATAAGGATATCCAGGAAACCAATATGCTCACCGAAGATACCATCGATCATCTTGACGAAACCATCGAAATAAGGGAGTCGCAAGAATGAAAAAAGTAATCGTGTTTTCAATCATCATAAGTCTGTTACTTTTTGCCTGTACAGATACAGAAAACCGTACCAAGGGTATCATTATGCTTCTGGATACCTCCGGTACGTATGCCTTGGAACTGAAAAAGGCCCAATCGATTCTAAATTATCTGTTGGGAGTGCTCCAGCCGGGAGATACCCTGGCAGTTGCCAGAATCGATACCGGAAGCTTCAGCGAAAAAGATATCATCGCCAAAGTGACATTTGACGAGCGCCCGTCCGTGGCCAATAATCAGAAACGCGCCTTTATGAAATCAGTGGATAAATTTGTTAAGGCGGTAAAAAGCAGCCCGTATACCGATATCTCCGGCGGCGTTTTACAGGCCATCGAATACCTGAACGAAGCCGATTCAGGCAATAAGTACATCCTGATTTTCTCGGATTTAAAGGAAGAGCTGGCAAAGGGGCATGTGCGGGATGTTCCGTTTCAACTGGATCGCTTCAATGTGATTGCCTTGAACGTGACCAAGCTGCGCCAGGATATCCGGGACCCGAAAATTTACCTGGCACGGGTGGAAGACTGGCGCGTGAAAGTTGAAAATGGTGGTGGAAAATGGGGTGTGATCAATGATCTTGAACGCTTGGACAATATTTTTGCGCGCTAGAAAAAAATCCGCTGTTAATGCAAATATTATTGACTCATCGGTATTGTCAAACCTACAAACGATTTCGAAAATAACTAGAACCCATCTCAAAAATTTCCGAATCACCTTGACATCTGAAAGTCATCGGACGTAATATCATCAAGCTCCTTAAATTTTGATGAATTAGAACCTATCTCTTTCCCCGGACAAATCAATTTCACATATCAGAACCAGATTAAAATCTGATCATGTGATCGTATTGGTGGAACAGCATTTGAAAAAATCACCGTTTCAAATTCGGAATGTACGCTTATTCATCGCCTTCCGCATTTTTTTTAACTCCCGCTTTTACTATCCCATCTTCACCATCTTGTTTCTGGATTTCGGATTAACGTTACAGCAGTTTGCCCTGCTCAATGCCGTCTGGGCCGCCACCATTGTCTTGCTTGAAGTGCCATCTGGGGCATTGGCAGACACCATCGGACGAAAAAAATTATTGGAATTCACCGGGGTACTCATGGTAATTGAGATGGCTTTATTGTGTTTCGCGCCGCGGGAAAATATCAACCTTCTTTTTGCAGTATTTTTGGTTAACCGCGTGCTAAGCGGAACTGCAGAGGCAACCGCAAGTGGCGCCGACGAAGCCATTGCCTACGATGCACTCAAGAAAGAGGGCAATCCAGCCGAATGGCCGCGGGTTTTAGAAAAGCAGATGCGGCTGCAATCCATGGCATATATGGGAGCCATGAGCTTGGGGGCAGCAGTATACGACCCTGCGCTAATGCAGTATATCGCAAACTGGCTCGGCTTTAACGTACAAATTTCTCAGCATATCACTTTGCGGTTTCCGCTGTATCTTACATTTTTGATGGCCATTTTAACCCTGTTGACAACCTTGCGGATGCAAGAGGTCTCCGCTCAACCATCCGGGAGCAGTGAGTCAGATAAAGGTTATGGGAATTCGATTAACCAGGCGTTGCATTTAACCATTCAGGCTGGCCATTGGATTTTAAGAACCCCGTTTGCCCTGGTGATTATCCTGGCAGGGCTGCTCTTTGATAACTGCATTCGAATGCTGATAACTTTGAACAGCCAATACTATCGAATCATCAATTTGCCGGAGGCCTCCTTCGGTCTGATTAGCTCGGGATTGTCTGTATTGGGGCTTTTTATTCCTTGGCTGGCGTTAAGCATGGCTCGCAAGCGATCGCCGGTTTTCAATCTCTGGATGATGGCAGCGCTAACCCTGATGGGACTGGTTGGTTATACCTATGCATGGCCCATCATCGGGCTTTTACCGGTGGTCCTGATTCGCGTCGTGGTCTACATGCAAAACTTTTTTCAAAGCCATTATCTAAATCGCATTACCCATTCCGAACAGCGAGCGACGGTTTTAAGCTTCAAAGGACTGTCATTTAATCTCGCCTATGGGCTTATCGGGGTGCTATATTCATTCCTGCTGGCATTTTTGCAGGCTCAAATAACACACACTCAAAATTTCCTCACCATATCTGAACTGCAAAACGTTGTTTTCATAAAATCTTTAAGCTATTTTCCCTGGTATTTCATATTGACGATGACGATGACGCTGGTCTTTGCACGGTGGAAATTGCGAGATCTCAATGACCATAAAGTGCCCGGCTAATTTGGATGAATTTTTAGATTGCCTTAATAAAAAAATATCATTATCTATAATCAGGCATGGGATATTCTTGCAGCACAACTCTAAAAAATGGGAAATTAAAAATGGGAAATTCAGATAAAGAAATCAGCGACAAAGATTTTGTAATGAGCAATAATTATGAAGATGAAAAACCGCTGGATGATGATGAAAGTGAGGCCTATGAGCCTTACGATGAAGCATATGCCAAACCATCGTCTTTGCCCTTAATTTTAACAGGCGTGGGGATTTTTGTGCTCATCATCCTATCCATCATGGTGCTTTCAAAAGCACAGGATCTGGCAGAAAAAGAACAAGTGCTGGCCCTTGAATCCAAACTCGAAAAATTAGAGCGTAAACTGGGCGATCTTGAGCAAACTGATGGACTAGCTGGTGAAACTCCGGAAAACCAATTTAATCTCTTAAATGACAGAATGGCTAAACTTGAAACCAGTATTACGACCAAAATCGACCAAATGATTGCTGAATTGGAAGTTTTAAAAGTGACGACTGCTTCCAAACCAAAAACAAAAACCGAAGCGCCACAACCGGCAAAACAGAAGCAAAAAGAAATAAAGCCCACCGTACACAAAGTGCAGGCAGGTGAAACCCTCTACCGAATCGCGCGACGCTATGGTTTGACGATAGACCAGTTGCGAAAGTATAACAAGCTTACTCCCAATACAAAAATTTATCCGGGACAGGAGCTCAAGTTAACCCCCTAACCCGGATCCGACCCAGCGGAACTTTTTGCGTTGTGCGTTACGTGTTACGGGATTCGCGTCTCGCCATGGAAGCAACTATTGGCCTGTGGCGCGAAACGCGTAACCCGAAACGCGTAACCTGAAACACTGACACCTGAAACCTTATTCACCGAAATCTGTTAAAATGAACTAATTGGACGGAATTCTCGATAACCTCTTAAGCCTTTTAAATTCCAACCAAAATAACTTCTCAAGTCCTACCCCCATCTAGCCGATATACCTACTAGCCGGCTCACGGCGAACGGCAGAAATGTAGCCCAAAATTATAAAAAACAACTTCACTTGCGGCCAGCTTTAAACACCTGTGTCCGTATGATCGAAAAACATCGAAGAGGCTGATTAGAAATGGATGAAGATCGAAGTTTAGAGGTGACTGAAAAAAAAATCGGCGACCGATTGGTTGATACGATCATCGCATATTTTTTGCGCTTGAATATTGCGCGAAAAATCATGCTCGGATACAGCTCCCTGCTGGCGTTGCTGGTAATTATCTCGATCTATGCCCTTACAAATCTCAATCGCTTGAATGCAATTAACACCAGCATATTGCAAACCGATCTGCCGGTAATTGATGCATCCGAAGAAATGATCGAGGTTGTTCTGGCTCAAGAGCTTTATGCAAGACGGTATATAATTCTTGGCACATCCGATGTTTGGAACACATTTTTAGAAAAGAAAAATGAATTCGAACATCTTATTGACCGAATCAAAAGGCTTCCAGAACATGAAAAATTCCCAATCGAAAAAATAGCGATATTACATCAAGAATATAACGACATCCTGTCTGAGAGCACCAAAAGCACCAAATCTCAAAAACAGTCAATTTCAAAAGCATACGATGACAGAATCAAAGCGCGGCAGGAAAAAATTATATCTGAAATTAAAGAAATGGCCGTCATCGCACTTCAGGCACAAAACGAAAAAACCGGAATGACCGCCACCATCGGACGGGTTGCCTTCAAGGCCGCGGCCATATTGTGCGGCTTTGGCTTGTTTTTATCCCTGACTGCCGCGATGCTTATCACCCGCAATATTTCAGGTGCCATAAAAAAACTGAAATACGCCACGGGGATGATTTCAAAGGGTCAATTCGATCATAAACCGGATATCCGCAACAAAGACGAATTGGGCGATCTTGCCAAAGCATTTGTCTCCATGGCCGGAAGGCTGAAGCTTCTCGAAGAAATGTATCTGGATACCAGTCCCCTGACACGACTTCCCGGTGGAATTGCCATCGAAGGTGTGTTGAACAAACGCATTGCCGCCAAAGCGCAAATTGCCTTTTGCTTGATGGATATTGATAATTTTAAAGCATACAATGACCGTTATGGTTATGCCAAAGGCAACGAATTGATCCAGGCCACCGCCGCTATTATTGGTGAGGCTGTTACCGATCACGGGAATAAAGAGGATTTTATCGGGCATATCGGCGGTGATGATTTTGTAGTGATTACAACACCCGATCATTACAAAGATATCTGTGAAACGATCACCAAGAATTTTGATGCAGCCATACCCGAATTTTACGACAATGAAGACAAGGAACGCGGTCATATCGTCGGTGAAAACCGTCAGGGAGAAGAAGTCTCATTTCCCCTGGCCACCATCTCAATCGCAGTCGTCACCAATGAGAAACGTAAACTGCTTAATTCAATCGAATTCGGTGAAGTTGCTGCAGAAATGAAGGAACACGTCAAGTCCATATCAGGAAGTGTTTTCATGGTCGATCAAAGACGCGGGCAAAGAGGGACCAAAAAGGACCGAAAATTGATCAAACTAAGAAACCACCAACAGGCATCAAAAAGGTAACACATGCAAAAACGACATTTTCAGAAAATGATATGGCTGGGGTGTGGGCTAATTCTGGTGCTGACCGGGTGCGCACAGATGCGTAACATGACAATGACCGAAGACAACGGCGCTGAATTACAGTCGGACAAATTTGTCACTCAAATTAATCAGCTGGAGGCGGGCGTGCAAAAGAAGGCCGATTCTGCCGAACGAATGCAAGCCCATCTTGAGCTTGCGCAGCTGTATTTGAGCTATAAAAATCCCGTACGCAATTATCAAAAAGCGCTCAAACATTTGCAAATCTATGCCTCCCTCAATTCGGAGTCCGCGGATCAGGAAGGATTGCGAAATTGGCTTTCGGCCTTGAAAGAAATTGAACGGCTATCCGAGGAGTTAAACGAAAAAGACAAAAATATTAAACATCTCGGCATAAAGTTGAAAAAATTAACCCAGGAAAAAATCGCGCTGGAGAATAAAAATAAGGCCTTTAAAAATGCAAACGTAAAACTGATACAAAAGAATTCAAAGTTGGAAGCGTCCAACACGGATCTAGCCGAGAAGATTGAAATGTTGAAAAATCTTGACCGCCGCGTTGAACAAAAACGAAAAAATCTCACCAACTAGCCGGTCTTGAGGCCACATCCATTTCAGCTTATTTTTCTCTTGAGCCTATCTTCAAAATAAGGAAAACTATTCATTCATTAACAATGCTATTTGCTGTATTCATTTTTCCTATTCCCCCCTCTCAACACGATATCCAGTTTCACAATAAATTCAGAAAAAGACCTTGACCATTTTGTTTTAGATGGCAAAATGAGAATGCATTGGAGATCGAAATTGTCGACTCCCATTAAGAATAGGGAAACATAAAAGGAGAAACTTGATCATGAATTTTGGTGACGTTTTGTATGAATCGCAGGAACGAGTTGCTACCATCACCTTGAATCGTCCCGAACGTTTTAACGCCATCAGTGAAACCATGCCGGAAGATATAGCTAAAGCATTTGATCATGCCAATAATGATGATTCCGTTCATGTGGTTGTGCTGACAGGCGCCGGACGCGGTTTTTGTGGTGGATATGATTTAAAGGCCTTTGCGGAGCAACCGGGCGTAAATCCAGGTATTCAGGAGATGCCATGGGATCCGATGATCGACTATAATTTTATGAGCCGCTGTACGCAGAATTTTATGTCTATCTGGAGATGCCATAAACCAGTGATCGCTCGCGTCCAGGGCGATGCGGTTGCTGGGGGCAGTGATATTGCCCTATGCTGCGACATTATTATTATGAATGAGAAAGCGCGTATCGGTTATCCCCCTTCACGTGTTTGGGGATGCCCGACCACAGCCATGTGGGTGTATCGATTAGGCGCGGAAAAGGCGAAACAGATGCTATTTACAGGAGATCTGATATCCGGCAAGAAAGCAGAGGAAATGGGACTTATTCTTCAGTCGGTGCCATTAGAAAAATTGGATGAGACCGTTAATCAGCTGACGAATCGAATTAAAGGTGTGCCCAAGAATCAGCTGATGATGATGAAAATGATGGTCAACCAGGCTTATGAAAACATGGGGCTGGCAAGCACCCAAACCATCGCAACCCTTTTCGATGGCATGGCCAGGCACAGTCCTGAAGGTATCTGGTTTAAGCAACGTGCGGAGGAAGTGGGCTTTAAACAGGCAGTTTCTGAACGTGACTCGGGGGATCCGATACCGGGCAGCAAAAAATAAGCTCTTAAATTGATCGAATTTTTATGATAAAATAATAAAGCTTTTAGCATAAGTGCCGATAATCATTGTAGCAATTCATTCTTTCAATTTATAGCCTGCGGAACAATAAAGGTAATATGGTGGGAAATGAAGCGCCCCCACCCGGGCAATCATTGACGCCTCATAAAACCCGAGCATCTGTCAGCTATCGACTTGCGGATTGGATGTTTTCACCGACGCTGGCGTTGATAATGCAAAACCGGTGGTTTCTGGCCCTAATCACCGTTTTGGCCATATTGCAGGTCGGACTGGCAGCTGCCGGGTGGCGGGGTTGGCAATGCCCCGTACATTTTATTTTTGGCGTACCCTGCCCGGGCTGTGGTTTGAGCAGAGCAACGGCGCTATTTATTCAGGGCAAATGGCAGACAGCCATTGAGATGCATGCCTTTGCTCCGATACTTGCAGTTGCAGTTGGGTTCTTGATGATTACGGCCATCATGCCCGGCAGCCTTCAACAACGGGCAGCGCAGCATGTGGCAGCCTGGGAAAGACGCAGCGGAATTGTTACCCTCGTGGTGCTGGCCATGTTCATCTACTGGGGGCTAAGACTCTCAGGCGTATTAGCTTATGTGCCAGTGATTTGAAATACAATAATAGCCGAAAAAGCCGGTCTTTTATGATCTGGCTCAAAGTACCTTTTTTTCTATAGCGCAAAAAATGATTAACAAGGGGAAATGTTATGCCTACGACTAGTTTAATAATCGCCGGAGTGATGTCCATTATTCAAATTCTCGGGCTGATCATCTTGCTCGTGATGTTGATCAAACAATTCAAACATGGTGGCGTATTACACGGCCTTATCGGATTGATCACCTGCGGCTTCTATACGTTTATCTGGGGATGGATCAAACATAAAGCTTTCGATCTGACCAAGATCATGATTTTTTGGACCATCCTGATAATTTCACCGATGGTTGTGTTCGGCGTCTTCGGAATGGCGATGGTAAACGAGATGATGACGATGATGACCACGCTCTCAAAAGAAGGCGGGTTCGATAAAATAATGGAAGGTTTCGACAAAAAATCTTCCAGGCTGAAGTCCAGAAAGATAAAAAACATAGGCAAGCTCCCGAAAAAAGGTTCAGCTAAAGCACCGGTGGCCAAAGATGTGGATTGGAGTCAAAAAGCACTGGCGCTGTGGAAAAATGGGAAATATTCCGATGCCAATAAAGCGCTGGAGTATTGGAACAATGCCATCCAAACAAACCAAATATCACCCGAAGCGTATAATAATCGCGGACTGGCCTATTACGAGCTAAAACTTTATCGACAGGCCATCAAAGATTACAGCCAGGCCATTCGAATGAAATCCGATTATTCATTAGCCTACAACAATCGCGGCAATGCCTATTATGAAATGAACAAATTTGAACTTGCCGAAGCTGATTTTGAGAAGTGCATTCAGCTTAATCCCAAATATGCACCCGCTTTTCGAAATCGGGGGCTGGTGGCCTATCAAATGGATAAAAAAATGCAGGCCTGTGTCGACTTCAATGAGGCCTGTAATTTGGGAGATTGCATGGGATTGGACTGGGCCAAGAAAAAAGGCCTCTGCAAATAAAACCTAAAACCTTGTCCAAATCGGAATACTGGAAATTGATTGCGTTGCGGGTTTCGGATTGCGCGCTACGCGCTAAAGGTGAAAAAACAGATTGCCAGGACTGCAGATGAGAACGGTGATTCTCCGCTGAGGATCACCGTTTTTGTTTTCATCCTAGGCGTCATATCGCGGGATGCAGGTCACACCCCAGAGCGCCCAGTCTTTGTCCGGTCGTGGAACTCTTTTTAGAATTTCGGCTTCGATAGTGGTTCGCTCGCCGGATTCCAGTTCGAGAGAATCCAGTTTCTTATCTACGACCACCCAGAAAAGACCCTGATGAAATGCTCTCGTATCTTTGGCTTTGATGGTCAAATAGCTTTCCCTTATGACGCCTAATTCTTCAATGAATTTCTCTTTTGACTGGCCCGCCTCCTGATAATTCTCCATCAAAACGGCAACCAGGCTAACGCCCCTGCCATTGAGTTTGGAGGATAATTTTTGTTTTCGCCAGCTAACATGCATTAGAAATACTCGCACCCGATTAAAAAGGAAATAAAAAGCGAATTTCGGTAATCGCTATGGCACCATACAAATCTGAATAATGCATTTTTCGCCGGGACCTATCAAATTAGAAAACGACATAGCGATCACTGGTCTTAATAATTTCCGCGTTCTTGGCCTGGGTTGCAAAATCTTTGAACCCAAGT
>JASFPE010000058.1:0-17087 GCA_050116155.1 Desulfobacterales bacterium | reverse complement strand
ACAATGTAATTCAGGGCAAGATGTTTGCCGACAGCCCCCCCTCAGAGCAGGGCGAGGATTTTCAAACCGTGCGAGTCGACTCAGACATCTCCGGTATACTTGAAGAAAATGGGATCGAATATACCGGAAAAATCCAATCAAATTTCTTGTCAAATCTTTTTTCATGGATTTTTCCAGTACTGCTGTTTGTTGGCATATGGTATTTTATTATGAAACGGTTTCAACGGCAGCAGGGCGGTTTCATGACCCTGGGTAAAAATAAAGCCAAAATATATATGGAAGACGACGTTCAGGTGAGTTTTGAGGACGCCGCTGGCGTCGATGAAGCCAAGCAAGAATTGGTGGAGATTATCGATTTTCTGAAAGAGCCCGAGCGGTTCACGCGCATCGGAGGTCAAATTCCGCGCGGCATCCTTCTGGTGGGCCCACCCGGCACCGGCAAGACACTGTTGGCAAAAGCGGTGGCCGGGGAAAGCAAGGTTCCCTTCTTCAGCCTTAGCGGATCGGAATTTGTTGAGATGTTTGTCGGTCTTGGTGCGGCTCGCGTGAGAGATCTCTTCAAACAGGCGAAAGACAATGCACCCTGTATCATTTTTATTGATGAACTCGATGCCCTGGGAAAAGCACGGGGTTTTGGAACAGCTGGCGGACACGATGAACGCGAGCAAACATTAAATCAGCTTTTGGTGGAAATGGACGGATTTGACCCCAATATGGGTGTTATCTTAGTGGCGGCCACCAACCGCCCGGAAATCCTCGATCCCGCTCTGCTGAGGCCGGGTCGCTTCGATCGTCAAATCCTTGTCGACCGACCCGATAAACAGGGCAGAAAAGAAATTTTGACAGTTCATCTGAAAAAAATTTCGGCTGTGGATGATCTGGACGTTGATGTTTTGGCCGGTATGACATCTGGGATGGTGGGAGCCGACCTTGCCAATCTGGTAAATGAGGCTACCCTTCTGTCTGTCAGAAGAAAGAAGTCAAAGGTGGGGATGTCAGAATTCGAAGAGGCGGTTGAGAGAGTGGTTGCCGGTCTTGAAAAAAAGAATCGCCTGATTAACCCCAAGGAAAAAGAAATCGTGGCCTATCATGAACTCGGGCACGCGATCGTGGCTATGACACTGCCTGAAACCGATCCAGTCCAGAAAATATCCATTATTCCGCGGGGAATTGCCGCTCTGGGTTACACCATGCAGGTACCCACGGAAGATCGCTTTCTGATGCGCCGCACAGAATTGTTGAACCGGATTGCGACGCTGCTGGGTGGACGGGCGGCTGAAAATATTGCGTTTGATGATATTTCTACGGGCGCTCACAATGATCTTTCGCGAGCGACGGATATCGCCCGAAGTATGGTCAAGGAATACGGTATGAGTCGTCAACTCGGGCAGGTGTATTTTGCCCATGATAAACAAAGCCAATTCCTCAACCCGATGCAACAAAGTGGTGGTGACTACAGCGAAATGACGGCCCATTTGATTGACAAGGAGATCCGACAAATCATCGATGAGCAATATGAAAGGGCACTTGAAATTTTAAAGGCCAAACGCGATATTCTCGATCAGACCGCTAAAAAGTTGTTGGAAAGCGAGGTTATCGAGGGCGAGGAGCTCAAGGCCTTATCGGATGCTGTTTCGAAGCAAACCATGCCAAACGACAAACCCGATGATTCAGAAAATCGTCATGTACTGGCAGCGTAAATGATCAGAAGCCATCTCAAAAATGTCTTTTGTTTGTGGAATCGCGATGAAAAAAAAATCCAAAATTTGGTGGTTAATTACTGCAGCGAGTACGATTTTGATAATCGTTTATATGTCCAGCGCTACCTATCTCTGGGCAAAGCAGTCATATTTTATTTTTCGTCCCGAGCGTGATGTCGTCAACTCACCGACTGATTACGGGATACCCTACGAAGATTTGTATATTCCCGTAAGTGACGTGGACGGAGAAAGGGAGCGCATTCACGCCTGGTTAATGCCGGCTGAGCATTCCTCAGGTAAATACCTGCTGTATCTGCACGGGAGTGCATTAAATATCGGGGCAAATATTAATCACGCGCAGCGCTTTCGTAACATGGGGCTATCTGTCCTGTTGGTTTCCTATCGCGGCTACGGTAAGAGTGATGGAACATTTCCTGAAGAGGCTAACGTATATGCAGACGCGGAAGCCGCCTGGAATTATCTGATCGTTCAGAAAAAGGTCAAACCGGGTTCTATTTTCATATATGGACATTCGCTGGGTGGCGCAGTGGCCATTAACCTGGCGGTGGATCATGCGGATGCCGGCGGTTTGATTGTAGAGTCCGCCTTTACCTCAATTGTCGACATGGCCAAATTAACGCCCACCTATCGAATTTTTCCCCTCAACCTGATGGTTCATCAGCGCTTTGATTCCAAAAAAAAAGTCCGGAACTTGAAAGTTCCCGTCATGTATATCCATGGAACCCGGGACGCACGCGTTCCCCATGTCATGTCCCGCATTTTGTACAAACTTACCGCTTCGGCGAAACAAATCGTACTGATTCATGGAGGTAGTCACAACAACAGTGCGCTGGTAGGAGGTGGAAAATATTTACACGCCGTAAAAGAGTTTCTTGCGTTTGCGGACAAAAACTAATGGTTTTCGGTTGCTTAACAGATTGGATAAGATACGACATCAGCGACGATCGATCGACCCGTCTCCCGCCTCCGGCATAATCTTTCGCTCAGCAGAAAGGTATCATGGTGCTAACAACAGTGAATTCAAGGTTTCAATGGTATCGGCCTCTTGGGCTTTCTTATCGCTGCGCCGGCGCAGAATCCGTTGAAAGCAGACCGCCACGCCGGGCTTATGCCTGGAAGATTTCTGGATGCCCTCGAAGGCGATTTCAAAAACCAACTCCGGTCGCACCGATCTGACCGGGCCGTAACGGTCTAGTGTGTTTTGCTGGACAAAACGGTCCACCTCTTGAATTTCCTTATCACTCAGGCCGGAATACGCTTTGGCAAAAGGCACTAGAGAGTCGCCCTGCCAGACGCCGAACGTATAATCGGTGTAAGGACCGGCCCGCCTACCGTGGCCTCTTTGGGCGTAAATCAGAACCGCATCCACGGTCATAGGATCGATTTTACATTCAAAGTGAACATCAGGCCGATGATTAAAAGAAAAAAGCCCAGTGTGACGTTGGATACACGTTCTAGTTTGCATTCTGTTCTATTCATTTTATCACCTCTGTTGTGATGTATCGGTTAATTTTAAGTTGAGTGCGGAACTTTCTGAACTTTACTGATGTCGTAGCCCTGCTCTTGTAAGAAATTTAAGATTGCGGCGTATTGTGCATCAGAGATTGCCGGCGCTCTCGCCATGATCCATACGTAGTCGCGCTTGGATCGGCCGATTACGGTGGTCGTATAATCTTTGCTCAGAAAAATAATTCTATATTCGGCCTTAAAGGGCCAAATGAACTGCATGCCCCAGACGGCATTGGATGCTTCATCCTGAATATAACCGCGTGGATTGTAGGTTTTGAGCGGACCGTCGAAACCTCCCTTGTTAAACCTGAAAGTGGTATCGATGGTTCCGTCCTCTGCGAGGCGGTAGGATTCCACCGCATTATGCGCATCTTTCTCGATGAAGGTCGGGATGTTGGCAATGACATACCAGTCTCCCATGAAACGATTCAAATCTACGTAAGGTACGGTATGTATAGGACCCAATGTCTGGCAACCCATCGTCGCAAAGGTTAAAAAGATGGGCAATAAGAATTTATTGTTTTGCATTTTTCACTCCTACGCTGCGGGTTCGATCACATCATTTTACGTTCGACATTTGTGGGTACTCATCGGATACCAATTTAGGAATTACCGAATTTAGAATTCCATAGCAAAGCAGTCCCAAAAAAGGGCCGATTAAGATCCATAAGAACGTTGCATAAAGCGTCAAATCCCAGAAAGCGATGATGCTTCCCCATAAATCATCTTGCAACACCGCGAGAATCTCTCCTTTCGAGAAAGGCGATCGCAGGTCACTGAATAACCAACCTCCAACACCATAGAAAAAGCCAAGGAGGAAGAGCTGCAAAGGATATACGGCGTAGTTGACGAGCTGGATTAAGGGAATATTTAAACGGAACGCTAAGGCCGCTATGGTGCACAACACAGTGGTTGCTCCCAGAACGGGAAAAATTCCCAGAACGATTCCCATGGCAATGCAAAGGGCGATCTTTTTGTGGCTCATCCCTTCCTTGAGATATCCTTCTATTCGGCTTAAAATTTTGGTTTTATCTAAAATGGACATTAAAACTCAATTTTTGTAGTGTTTTAAAAGTGTATAAGTTAAATGGATACATTAATAATTGGCATCTAATAGTAAAATGCAATAAGGGAAAAATGCGGTTAGAATAATAGGTATAAACTATTAATCGGGGCAATTTTTTTATGAAGCCATTAAAGCTGATTTAGATTCTTCTTATAGACAGCAGCCTGCTTTAATATTTCCTTTTGTGCCCCTGTGTCCATGCGATCCCACACGCGATACATCATGGCGACACGAGGATTTTTCTGCAGGCTTTTTCGATGTCTGGCAAGAAAATCCCAATACAGGCTGTTAAAGGGACAGGCCATATCTCCATGGCGTTTCTGCCACCCATATTCACAGGTTTCACAGTAATCACTCATGGAATGGATGTATTTGGCTGACGAAATGTAGGGTTTGGTGGCCACTAACCCGCCGTCGGCAAACTGACTCATGGCCCGCGTATTGGGCAGCTCCACCCATTGAATTGCATCGATATAAACCCCAAGATACCATTCATCCACCTCAGCGGGATTCACACCCGCCAGCAACGCAAAGTTTCCGGTGACCATCAGGCGTTGAATGTGATGGGCATAGGCATGTTGCAAAGACTGTCCGATGGCCAGGCGCATACAATTCATGCGGGTATCGCCGGTCCAGTAATAATCTGGTAGCGGCGTATCGTGACCAAAGTAGTTCATGGATTCCATATCCGGCATCAGGGCCCAGTAAATCCCGCGCATGTATTCCCGCCATCCTAAAATCTGCCGCACAAAACCCTCGATTTGTTGAATTTCTATTTTATCTTTTTTCTTCTCCCAGGTATTCACGGCGGCCTCGATGACTTCTAACGGATGCAGCAGTTTCGTGTTCATCGCAAACGATATGCGGGAGTGAAACAAAAACCAATTATTTGCGGTCATAGCGTCCTGGTAAGTTCCAAAAACCGGCAAACCAACTTTAACAAAGGTTTTTAGAAGAGCCAGTGCCTGAGCGCGGGAAACGGGCCAGATCAATTTTTGGGGCTCAATTTCACCGAAGGTCTTCACCCTTTTTTTGCGGATTATTCGACAAATGTCGGAGACGTCATTTTCAAAAAATAGGGGTTTAGGGATCGGCACTTTATTGTCGTATGTCTGGCGATTTTTTTGATCGTAGTTCCATTGACCTCCGACAGGTTGTTCACCGTCCATCATGATGTTGTAGCGTTTGCGCATCCAGCGGTAGAAGGATTCCATTAAAAACCGCTTTTTGCCGGCAAAGAACGCTTTGAGTTCCTTTCGTTCGGTCAGAAAGTGTTCGGTATCGACCGCCTGATGGGGAATTGGAAGTTTTTTAGCTATATCGCAAAGTTGCACATCCAACCGGTATTCGTCGGGTAGCAAGTATTCAAAATGGGTAAATTTCTTTTTCTTTATGAGGTCAGAAACATTGTCGGCAATGGTTTGTCGATTTTTTCCATCCTCCAGTCTCAGGTAAATGACCCGGTGTCCCAACTCTTCGAGCCGTTCTGCAAAAGCGCGCATAGCCGCAAAAAAGGCGGCCACTTTTTGGATATGGTGCTTGACGTAATCCGTCTCCTGGCGGATTTCCATCATCACATAGGTCACCTGTCGATCCGCTGCTTCAAACCAGGAATGCTTTTCATTGAGCTGATCGCCGAGGATCAAGCGAAGGATTTTTTGCTGCGGCATGATATTCAAGCTCTGGCGACAAGGGTGTCGACTTTCTTGACATAGGCCTGAATGTCGCATTTTCGTTCCAGGCCCGATGCGGCCATGTAGCGGATCTTCCCGAATATAGGCCGTTCCGCCCAGGCCCGATCATGAACCCCGTAAATCCATGCCACTCCGGTATAGGAATTGGCATCGCGGCCATCAAGGAAGTATTTGTTGTTGATGGCCAGGGTGGAGCGAAATGCTTTTTGTGGGGTCGGGGACCATTCCAGTATTTTTTTACCCCAGTACATGCGCATGTAATTGTGCATAAATCCCGTGTATCGCATCTCGCGCATGGCCGCGTTCCAGTATTCATCATGGGTTTCAGCTGTTTCGAGTTGCCTGCGGCTATAAACGTAATCGCGTTTGTCTTTTTGATGCTCAGACAATGTCTTTTGGGCCCATGGCGGAATACAATCGAAGGTATCATAGCCTTTGGTGTAATTCACAAAGTTCATCGCCAGCTCCCGCCGAACGATCAGTTCTTCCAAAAAAGCGTCTTTGTCCTTTTGCGAGGCGCGATCGGTACGCTGGATTCGCAATGCCAGGTACAACGGTGAAATCTGTCCAAAATGAAGGTAGGGACTCATGCCGGAAACATCGTCGGTCTGGGGCTGATTGCTGTGCTGATCGTAGTGCCTCAATCGGCGGCGCATAAACGCATCAAATCGTTTGACGGCCTGTGATGTTCCGCCTTTAAAGAATTGGGTGACTGGCGCGACATTGCGGTCAAGCCTCATTTTCTTAAGTATATTTTCAGTATCGGTGATGTCAATTCCTTTGATGGATGATTTCAGCGATTTATGTTTTGGCCGGATCGGCTTGAGCTCTTCAAGATAGGCTTCAAGGTTTCGATGAATTTTGGGACGCATGGTTCGGGCGGCATATTCGGCTTTTTCTGATACGATCTCAACAGGTACGACCACATCGCTTTCCACCTGGACGACACGGCAATCGGCCTGCCGGGCCACCCGGCTACGCCATTTTTTTTGATGCTTGAGATACCCCCGGTCACAAACAATCAAGGATGCATCCCGGCCAAGGGTCAGGGCAATTTCGGCCGGCTGTCCTGTTCGAACCACCATCTTGATGCCGCGTTGCGCCAGAGACGCTTGCGTTTCTTTCAATCCCTCCAGCATAAAGGTATAATGGCGCAGATTGGCCTCCGGATAATTGTCCATCAGGCCGAAGCCAACCAGCACACCCTGTCCGAGCCGGTTGGCCTGCAGGATGGCATATTCCAGGGCATGGTTGCAATGCGCCCGCTGGGATTGCTGCATCCAATAAAGGACATAGTTGCCCTTCTGAATATCAATTGTATTCAGGTTTTGGATGCGCGAATTCTGAATGCTTTCGGTTTTCATTTAAAAATCTTTTACCTGCCCGTCTCACGCTGATCCGGCAAAAACTGCTTACGCACAGCAAGCCAATCGCTGAGTTCCAGCAAGGTTTTTGACAACTGATAGCGACCGCCGGCGTACACGGCATAATCGCCGCCACCCCCCATGGCCGATGCAAATCGAATCGTGTTGGCATACAGCAACCAGATATCGGTCCATTTTTTTTCAATGGCCTCATCAAAGGGATTGCCAAAAGCACGCACGTCTAATCCGGTTGCGAATCTATAACGCCATATCTCGTTCATGATTCTGGTTCCGACCAGCGTGTCGGCATTGGTCGTTTGAATGGTATTTTCGAACCGTCTCCAATGCCCCTGGACCCAGGAAGTTGAGTGGCAATTCAGACAGGCAGCCTGCATGCTTTTTCGACGGGCATCCATTTCTTCTTGGTTGATCAAATATTCTGAGGCCAGACCACCGCTAAAATCCGTGGGCAGGGGCTGACCCACGTTGTTGCGAATGATGGTCGTATCCGGACTTTGTGGATGGGGGTGGGCATAAATCAATCCGAAAATGCGCCAGGGCAAACGATTGTTCATTTGATGGGTTCTTTCGGAAACCACCTCTTCATCCGTATTAATCAATAAACTGATATGACAGGTGGCACAGGTGGGGGCTGTAAAATCCTTGCCGATCGTCCATGGGACGGCTTCGAAGTCCCAGGATTTGTGCATGGCAGAAAAAATATTGCCATGTTTGCTGGAGGCATACACCTTATAGGCAGGCACATCCGGTCCAACATGGCATTCCTGGCAGGTATACGGTTTACGGGCCATCTCAATGGCAAATCTGTGCCGTGTATGACAGGCCGAACAGGACCCCAGGCTTCCGTCCAGATTCACCCGGCCAACGCCCTGATTCGGCCAGCCCTCGATCACGGGAAACTCGAGCTCGCCCGCATCTTCGGTATCACGAATCTCAGAGCCGGTAACTTTTAATTTGGTGCCGTGGCAATAATAACATGTCTCTGCCTTGGTATCTTCACTTGCCGGTGAAAAAAAGATCCGTGTCACTCTGGTCTTCATTTCACCAATGATAGATCGCTGGTGAAGCTGATAAAGCTGATTGCCGGCTAAATTATCATAAGCATGCGACATGATATTTTTGGTATATTGTTGGGCTTCCTGCGGATGGCATGTGCTGCAGTCTTTTGGACTGACAACAATATGAACCTCGTAACCGTTATGTTCAAAGGTGTCGGCATGGGCCTTTGGTCGCAACAGATGACACTCGGCACACCCCACGGCAGTAGTTTGTAATTCTTCGGGCAAGGTCTTGGCAGATACCTTGCGTGCGAGGCCCTCAGCGGCCATGGCAGCTTTTGGGGTTACTTTGGCATGGCGACTCTGTTGCCAGTCTTTGACAATGCCCGGATGAATGGCCGAATGGCAATCGATGCATTCGGCGGTGGCATCACTGATGGGTACACCAGCACCCAATACCGTTCCTGTATATAGGATAACCGTACTGAATAAAAGAATAGAGACAAATTTTTTCATGATATTCTCCCGCTTCTCATCGGCGCAATATTGATGCATGAAAGACCCTATTGTCGTGTCCCACAAATACATTAAAAAAGTCAAACAAGACATCTACATATAGCTGGGTCCTATAATATAAAAAACTCCAAGCACCAAATAACAAATAACAAACAAATTCCAAGCTCCAATGACCAAAACATGTTTTGGCTTACCTCAAGGAGGTTTCTTTTGTCTGAGCCGTTGGGCTCTGAGTCGTTCGACCCTGAGCTCACTACCTAAGGACTCAGGCCGAATACAGCATTTCAAAGACATTCGAATCGATTTAATTCATTGTATTCTGAACTGTTTTGGCCATTGGATACTTGCCCTGTTAAATGCCGCCTATGGCGGCCCCCCGCAGGGCGGGGGATTTAACAGGGCAAAAATTTGAGATTTATTAGTAATTTGGTGCTTGTAATTTGGGATTTAACCAATTTCATACTGGGTAAAAAGTACTATTAAATCAGTCCGGATTTTGTGAATTGCTCATGAGACACGACGCTATAACTCATCTCAAAAACCACAAAAGGTAATTTCCATATTCATTTTTTGGGTTTATTACCATACGACCGCTAAAGTATTCAAGGCATCGCTCAAAATAATTCTTGGATCAAGAAATATGGCAATTCAAAAACCAATAAAGGTCAGGATCTGGATGAAGGCAGGGCACAGGAAGTGTGTAGCTTGGGTGTGAAGCGTTGCGGACCGTAAACCAAGGGCCGGTTAATGGATTTTGCCATGGCCTTGAGCATGCCGGAAAATATCCACTGATGAAACGGATAAAACACATACCAGTAGACCAATCCACTCAATCCCTTGGGTAAAAACCGGGAAAGCATCTGCAGCTCGATTTGGTTTTCACCTGCGGGGGTAATTTGAAATTCGAGCAAAGCCTCACCGGGGGTCTTCATCTCGGCCACCAGAGATAATCGGTGAGGTGCCTCGATTTCCAAAACCCGCCAGAAATCCAGGGCATCCCCTACGCCGATATCCGTCGGATGCCGGCGTCCGCGTCTCAACCCGACGCCACCCACGAGCCTGTCCATCAAGCCACGCAATTTCCAAAGATAATCGCCGAAATACCAGCCGGTTTCTCCACCAATTTTACTGACAGCCTGCCAGGCTTCCGCAACGGTTGCCCGTAGGCCAGCCCGATAGCCGCAGTTCATAATGGTTCCGCCGGCCCATTCCGCATCTCCGCAATGGGCCCATTCGGGTTCGAGTAAATCACCCGCATCCATCCAGCAGGTGTCCACCTGCTGCTGATTTATTTTATCCAATGCCAGACGGATAGCCTCACGGCAACTCAACAATTTCCGAGGAATGATAGACTGGATGCGACTATCGGTGCAGACGGCATCACTGGTTAATCCCTCGGTTAACGGCAGGGCAATCGAGGTGGGCACCGGGCTGATGATATGAATCCATAGGGCACTTAAGGAGGGGGTCAGCACGGGCACCGGAATGATCCAACGTTTGGGAAGGCGGGCTTCTTCGGCATAGATATCCAGCAGTTCACGATAGGTAAGGATATCCGGCCCTCCGATGTCAAATGTTTGGCCGGTGGTCTCTTCTTTTTCGAGACAACCCACCAAATAGGCTATCACATCTCGAATCGCAATGGGCTGATTTAAAGAGAAAACCCATTTGGGGGTCGTCATCACCGGCAGGCGTTCAACCAGATAGCGCAGAATTTCAAATGAGGCGCTGCCGGATCCAAGAATCATGGGGGTCCGCAAATCGGTGGTGGGGACCGGACCGGATTGAAGTATTTCAGCCACTTCAATCCGGGATCTCAAATGCCGGCTGAGGGTTTCATGTTTAGCCTCCGCGAGTCCCCCAAGGTAAATAATTCTTTCCAAACCGGCTGCTTTTGAAGCTGCAACCATATTCTGGGCGGCCACGCGATCCGCTTCAACAAATTTTTCTTTTTGGGCGATCATGGAATGGACCAGATAATATGCGGCCTGGCACCCGGAGGCTGCTTTTTTTAACGATGCAAGATCCAGCACGTCACCCCGGGTCAACTCAATTCGCTCATGGTGCGCCCATGGACGGCATCCCAGTTTACCCAGGGTTCTACCCATGGCACGCACACGATAGCCGGCATCCAACAGAGCCGGGATCAAACGCCCGCCGACATAACCGGTGGCGCCGGTAACCAGGATGGGCTCGTTATGCATCTGCAAGTCCTAACGTTTTGTTTATACATGTTAATTTTCTTGGTTTTAAACACCCGCTTTTGGTTCCAGGTGTCAGGTGTCAGTGGTTCAGGGTCTTACGATTGCGGAATGCGGAATGTGGAATGTGGAATGAATGAATTGTGGATTGCTGATTTTTGATTTCGGAATTTAAATTCCTAAATTTTCTATTCCTAAATTATTATGACTTTAAATCCGAAATCCGCAATCTACAATCCGAAATCGAAGGACCCTGACACCTGAACACTGACACCTGAAACCATTTTTTTACTTTTCTGACACCTGACACCCGACACCTGAAACCTACTATTTTACCATCAGAATAGAGATGAAAGTTTTAGCCCAGTTATACAAATGACCTCAACTTTAACTCTACGGGGTGTGGATTCAGATAGGTTTGCATCTTGAGATACGGTTGATCATATTTGCGCACGTAATGGTTAATCAATGTGATCGGAACAACCAGCGGCACGAGGCCTCTGCGGTATTGATCAAAAATTTCGAGCAACTCTTGCTTTTCGTCAGCCGTCAGCTGCTTTTTAAAATACCCCATCAAATGCTGCAGGACATTGTTATTTTTTTTGTCCGTGGTTTTGAGCTCCAGGGCTTCCATTAAAAGATGCTCATATTGGCTGTAAAGTGCTTTGATGGGTATCTTCTTGCCTTCTGCCACCAGTTTGCCCATCAGCCGGGAATGTTTTTGACTGTGTGACAAAATCAAGAGTTTGTTGCGGGTATGAAATTCCACCAGCTTTCCCATACCCGGCTTTTTCACCACACTATCTCGCCAGCGTTTCAGGGTGAAAATGCGTTCGATAAAATTTTCACGAATTTTCGGATTGTTCAATCGACCATCGTCCTCGACCGGTATAAGGGGCAAATAGTTCATGAATTCCCGCGCGAACATGCCCACTCCTTTTTTCTCGGGCATGCCCTTTTCTGTGTACACCTTCACACGTATCATTCCGCTGCTGGGAGAATCACTCTTAAAAATGAAACCGCACAAATCTTCCTTTGCCAACTCTTTTACACGTCTCCTGGCCCAGGTCCGCATGCGCTCGGTGTGATCCTCTTTGCTCTTAAATGTGATCAACCGCGGGTTTTCCGGGTCGCCTACCAGACGAAACGATTCTCGTGGAACACCAAAGCCGGCTTCCACCTCCGGGCACACCGGTACATATTCGACAAACTGGCCCAAAGTGCCGGTGAGATACCGGTCGTGTTTATGACCGGAATTCCAGCGCACCTTGTTGCCAAGCAGGCAACTGCTGATACCGATTCTTATTTTTTCTTCCATCTCGTATTCCTCCCCCAAATAGGACAATATCAAAAGCCTGAACCACGAATGTAAAATCCTCATCGTCGGAGTGATTTTATTTTGGTGATAGCAAAAAATGTGGTAAAGGTCAAAAATCAGGTCATTAACCAGAACAGGCGGAGAATATCATGCTCGAGCAAATGAAAGCGTTGACCAGAGAAAAAAATATGTGTGTGCTGGCTACGATTGCCGGTGCGAAACCCTATTGTTCCCTGATGGCCTATGTGGCCGACGAATCATGTGAAGAGATTTATATGGCAACTCACCGAAAAACTCAAAAATATCAAAACCTGTTGGATAATCCAGCTGTGAGTCTGCTCATCGACACCCGCGAGACGTCGCGTCGAGCTCGAACCCGGGCGCTTACGGTTGAGGGAACATTTCATAGAATTAAGGACGAGACAAAAAAAAATCGGGTCAAAGAAATACTTCTAAAAACCCATCCCCACCTGAAAGAATTTGTCGATCATCCGGATGCCGAACTGATCCGTATAAAAATAAACGCTTTCCTGTTGCTCAACGGTCTTTCCGATGCGCATTATGTGCAATTGTAACGATCCCCAGATATCCATCCACGGTGATGTCATCCCCGGTTTGAATTAAGGTCGTGGCATCCGGAATGCCGGTGACGCACGGCAATCCATATTCTCTGGCGATAATGGCTCCGTGAATCAGCATGCCGCCGCGTCTTTCAACAACCGCTGAAGCCAGCGGTATGACAAACGTCATGTTTGGATCCACGGCATCACAGACCAATATCTCTCCGTGTTTAAAATTGGAAAGATCGGAATGCTGCTGGATGACTCTGGCTTTGCCTTTTGAAATTCCGGGACCTGCAGGCTGGCCGATAAGCTGTCGGGGCTTTATTTCATATGTCTGCCCAGGCTTTTTCTCATAAGGATTGAGCTCCTTTGAGCGATGATCCAAATCCGCAAGGATATCCGCCAGCTCTTTGCTCCGAGGTGCAGCAGCTTTTCCGGCCTTCTGGTATTCAACCCGTCGCCGGGCTTCTGCAACGGCTGCCAGCAAATGCGATTCGATTCTGCCCAGATAGATATTGTCGTCATCTCGCAGCTGATAACTGGCGCGTGCCAAATCCAGCATCTCGAAAGCTTGCTGTTTTCGATCGCCTTCGAAACAATTCAAAAATTTTTCCTGAAGCTCATCCGCGGAACCTGACTTCCGGTTGCTCGCTGCAATACGCGGATGAGCGGCCATCTCAAGCAAAATATTGAACAATGGTTCGGTGCCCTGGTCGCATTGGGTTCCACCGGTAACCGCACAGGTGAGGTCACCGAATTTCTCGATAAATTCTTCGATTTTGCGGGTAAAATTCTGATCAATCTTGGAATCGTCGCCAGTTTCTATCTGTTTCTTCAGCCCTGGATCCTTACGAATAATGTTCGCCAGATCTTCCAGCATCTGGTTTCTCCCTATACTGGCCATTTCGGTGCGGGTCAGCAGATCAACAAACTCATAGGGATCTTCAGGACGCATGACATCATTATAAACCTGTCCGAATAATCGCACCCCATGGGCAAAGGGAATAAATTCTTCCCAGTATATATTGACCCATTCGTGATTGATCTCCCAGCGCTTTTTTATTTCTCCGGCCAGATCATGGTCAGATAGGCTGGCCAAATCAAATTCCGCCAATTGATTGGCCTCGGCAATCATACCAGGGATTAATTCTTCTTCGATTTTTTTTCGGAGGCTCTTTAAATTTTCAAAGCTGCGATGCAAACTCAGGTACCAGCCGCGGTTGTCTTCAGGTTTTTCAGATAGCGTGGTGGTAATCGGACGAGATTGCAATACAAACAATGTCTTTTCCCTGAAGGTCCATTCGACATCCTGGGGGTTTTTGAAAAAATCCTCGGCTTTCATGGCCAGTTCAAAGACCGTATGTGCTTCTTTGGAGCTGAGTGGTGGCCGAGTTGACATCTTATGCGGCAGTGCAGAAAGTCGAACCCCATCTTCAAAGGGAATCATCCAGTATTCCCGCTTCGCCGGTGTGTGGGTGATAATTTTTCGTTTCCCACGATTCACAATCCAGCGATCGGGTTCGACCGCGCCGTCCACCAGACCCTGGTTCAGGCCATATACAGATTCAATCACACCCTGGGAACTGTCATTCGGGTTTTCAGAAAATGCCACGCCGGATCGATCTCCAATGATAATTTCTTGAATAACCACCGCCATTGAACTTTTCTCAACATCCAATCCCAGCTCCTGACGATAAAGCAATGCGGCATCCGACCACAGCGATGCCCACACCTTGCGCACATGCTCCAGAATCGCATCGGTGCCCTGGATATTCAGGTAGGATTCGTGCAAACCGGCAAAGGACGATGCGGCCGTATCCTCGTCCGGTGCCGATGAACGTACCACTACAGATTTGCCTCTAAATTGAGATTCGATGGATTCTCTGAATCCCGCTTCGATTTCAGAGGGGATCGGTATTCTCAGGAACATATTACGAATCCGGGTGGCACAATCCCAGATTTCCTCCCAGCGCATCTCTTTGAAATCTTTGCGGTGAAGCTCGAGCAATATGCGTTCCCGCAAACCCGTGCGGGTCACATATGCATTATAAAGATCGCTGGTGACACAGAGGGTATCGGGAATATTAAACCCCTGCCTGGACATCGATGCCAGTGCGAACCCCTTACCCCCGATGCGTTTGCGGTCTTTATCACTTATTTTTATGGCGGGTATCGTCCAGTTCATTCGCTGATATGCAACTCCATGACATTTTGAAAATTTTTAACCAGGTAATAGGACTGTGCCGTTACCCGCACGAGGGCACATGTCGGCGATTTGGCGAAATCTTGCAAATAGGGATGACGGGCCAGATAGAATTGTAGATATCTCTTCTTTTCGTCACCGCTTATTTCTTCAGCACTGCCGATCACGGTTACCGATAAGGCTTGATGAAAATCAGCAGCCTGATTTTGACTGCTGTTTATCAGCATTGCCACCCGGCAATCCGCAGATAGGTTGGAGAATTTGCGGGTCGTCTTTGGGGTGACAAAAAAGAGATGTTTCAGATCTTCAGCAGCCACAAATGCGACCAGACTGGCATAAGGCTGCCCGTCCTGGTGGGTAGACAGCACGGCCAAATTTTGGGATAACAGAAGCTCTTTCAGGTCTTGGCGGATTTTATCGGTCTTATCCATGTGATAGGTTTTCCTGTTTTCTTTATTGGAGGATGGTCTAAGTCAAGGACTCTCCTCTTGTTCAATGATCGAAAAACCATATGCCAAAGTGTGAGCTTATTTCTCGCCGGAACCGATCAAAGGCAGTTCTTTATCGATTTGAAAAAAAACGAGAAACCGGGTTTCATCTTTTTCATCGATATACTGTCTTCTGCGCAAGGATTGCAGCAGCTCTGTGTCCTGTTCTTCGCCCACTTTGGTCAGAAACAGCCTTTTGCCCTTATAACCCGGGCCCTTTTCGTGGAATAAATAGGCTGCATGTGGATTGGATTGTAGATTATGATGGGTCAGTCGATCGCGCATAATCATGGCAATGGTGCCATTTTCCATGAAATGTGGTCGTGAATAAACCGCTGCATCAACCTTACCCTCCCCGTCGGCAGTAGCCAATACGCCCACCCCTTCGGTGTTTTTAAAATATTCTTTGAGATCCATGATGTCCTCCTCTATTTTGTATAAATCAGCTTCTTTTCATGATAAGGATAATAGAACATAATACAGAAAGTGGAAAAGAAAAGGTGTCTGCGAGAGGGGAATTACCCATGGAGATCTACGAAAATCTATGGCAGGTTGGAGGCGCTGGTTTTACGGCACCCGATGATGCCGCTATCTATCTCATAAGATGCGGTGATAAAGCAGCACTGATTGATGCCGGCTGCGGCAATGCCCATGACAAATTGGTTGATAATATTTCTGCGGTCTTGCCCTCAACCGTCGAGATGGAATACTTGCTGCTGACCCACTGTCATTATGATCACACCGGCGGGGCGGCAGCCGTTAAAGAGCAGTATGGCTGCAGCATTGTTGCCCATTACTTGGATGCTATTTATCTGGAAAAAGGAGACAACGACGTCACGGCAGCTTCCTGGTACGGTACACGCATGAATCGCTTGACAGTTGATTACAAAATCCGCCACACCAAAGAAACCATAAAATGTGGTGACACAGAGATTATTGCACATCATTGCCCCGGACATTCTCCCGGATCCCTTGTTTTTGTAATAGGTCTCGATTCAACGCGGGTTCTCTTCGGCCAGGATGTTCACGGACCGTTGGACCCATCACTGCTGTCGAATCGCAAAGACTATATGAAGTCATTAAAATTTATGCTGGAACTCAACGCGGATATCCTGTGTGAAGGACATTTTGGTGTCTATCAAGGCAAGGATGAGATCGAGCAATTCATTCGGTCGTTTCTATAGAATATGATCCAAGAAAACGCGGGTGTCTTCATGCTCGGGATTTTCCATGATTTGCTGGGGAGGGCCGTCTTCGATGATCCCCCCGTCTCCCAGAAACATGATTCGATCCGCAACTTCCCTGGCAAAACCCATCTCATGGGTGACCACCAGCATGGTCATGCCTTCCTCGGCCAACCGTTTCATAACACTGAGAACTTCACCGATCAGTTCGGGATCCAGCGCCGAGGTGGGTTCGTCAAAA
>JASFPE010000057.1:0-17137 GCA_050116155.1 Desulfobacterales bacterium | reverse complement strand
ATAATTTAGTATGGCTCAGAAGCATTAATTTCAAAATTTAATTCCTTAATTTCTCAATCCCTAAATTCCTCAATTACTTAATTTTTTTACCTGCCTTTTCTGAGACCTGAAACCTGCTTGCCCGCCGCAGTCCGGAGGGCGAAGGAGGGACACCTGACACCTGAAACCTTATTCTTATCTTGTTTGACAATTATGGGTCATGTTGATTAATATTTCCATTATGAAATCTGAAAATACAATACCAACCTGCAACGATTATCGTTCCGAAATGATGCTGCTGGGGCTGAGACGTCGCCTCGCCCAGGAAGACTTGTCTGATACCGAAAAACAGGCTATTAAAGCGGAGATCAAAAAAATAGAACGCGAAATTCAAATAGACTAGATTATACTCCGCGAATACATTAAAAACGTCGAACAGGATTCTCAAATATAGCTGCGGCGTTGAACATAAAAAATTCCAAGCACTTGGTTTTAAAGCACCAAATAACAAACAATACCCAAATCTCAATCACCAATGACCAAAACGTGGGAATGTTTGAGATTTTGAATTTTGGCCATTGAGATTTATTTGGAGCTTGGTGCTTGAGATTTGGGATTTAATTAATTTCATTCTTGAAAAGAAAGTACTATAAGATCAAACCAGGTTTTGTAATTTACATATGAGACACGATACTCGTTGACCGAAGGTGGTGCCTGTGGATACCAAAATCCAAAACGTTTCAGATGATCTTTTTTTAATTACCCTGGCCCCTCCCTTGGGCGGCTTTGGCAGCTTCATCTCCGCCTGGCTGTATCAAGGCGATATCACCTATTTGGTCGATGTGGGCCCGTCTTCCACCGCCCAGGGGCTAATAAGCACCCTGGATAATTTAAACATTCAACACCTGGATTTTATCCTTCTCACGCATATTCACCTGGACCATGCTGGGGCCATTGGTGAGGTGGCTGTGCGTTTCCCGAAAACGCCGATCGTTTGTCATCCAGCGGGCATCCCGCATCTGATGGAGCCATCGCGTCTGTGGGAAGGAACCAAAAAGGTGCTCGGGGAGACGGCGCTTGCCTACGGCCCCATTCAGGCGGTTTCCCAGAACCGTTTTTTGGATGCCCAACAATTCGCATCAGAGTCCATCATGCCGATTATCACACCGGGACATGCCGCCCATCATGTGAGCTACCTGACAAAACCTTACCTGTTTGCCGGAGAAGCCGCGGGAGTGCATTTTGCCATTTCCCGGGACCGTGTTTACATGCGGCCCGCCACCCCGCCAAAGTTTTTCTTCGATATTGCCCTGGAAAGTGTCGACAAACTGATTGCCAGCAAGCCAGAAAAACTATGCTACGGCCATTACGGCATGGCTCCAGATGCCGCCACGATGCTGCAAAATCACCGCCGGCAACTTTT
Organism: Desulfobacterales bacterium; assembly: GCA_050116155.1. Taxonomy (GTDB): domain Bacteria; phylum Desulfobacterota; class Desulfobacteria; order Desulfobacterales; family JAHEIW01. The sequence continues at coordinate 15,735 of JASFPE010000057.1, read as the reverse complement.
CGATTGGAAAGCGATTATTGGAGAGGAAATTAAACGATCGGATGCTGAGGATCTTATTGAAGCCTGCGTAAAGCGATTGTTAAAGGAAGATTCGCGGTTGGCAAACTTGCATAATTTATCGGCAGACGTTCAGGAAAGGGAGAAGTATTTCCTGAGAAATAGTATAAATGGCTTTGTCGGCCACCTGATGAGTAGTTAAGACTACAACGCATCGATCATTAAATTAGGGTGGTACAAGCATTACCGGACAGGGTGCCTTTTCAAGAATTGTCATACCGACATAATCAAGCCTGGTTATGCTTTGCTTATCCAGTTCATCGTGACATCCAACGAGGATGAGGTCTGCTTGAATCTTGCGGGCGATTTTGCATATTTCCAGCCCTGGATCGGTAGGCGAGTATCCAAATGTAAATTTGGGAAAATCAGATAGATGCGGCTTTATTTCGGTTTCGAATTTTTGTTCCATTTGCTGGGTGACTTCAATCAATTTAGGATCTTGACCATTCATTTCTTTCAGCCGATAGTCCAGAGCATGAAAAATTAAAAGTTCTGCATCATTCTCCATAGCTATTTTTATTGCTTTTTCAAGCGCTGACCGACAGGCCCTGCTAAACTTGAAGGCCAGAATAATTTTCCGAAACGTTTTTTTCACAAATCACCTCACTTTTTTTAAATTCTAAAATCGTAACTTGAATATATCGTTGGGTTCGATTCAGAGCCGTCATTCTTCTGAAAATTCTGCCGATTTTAAGCTAATACCGAGGCTTTTTGCCTGGGTACTAATCGTTTCCATGAATTGCTTAAATGCCTGCTGTTGCCCATTTCTATAAACCATAAAAAAGCTTGCCATGTTGAGATTTTCGGTTGATGCATTATCGGTCTTCAAGTCCAGATCTTCGGCAAGCTGGTCCAGAGCTTCACTTATAATTTGTTCCGGTGCCATGTATGCCACAGTGCCAAGCGACGCAAAGTCCTCAGTGCCGATGGGACAGGCCAAGCCAAAGTCAAGTATTTTCAGTCGATCATTTTGCTGCACGAAAATGTTGGTAACATTTACGTCTCGATGGATGATTCCCTTATTGTGGCCGTATTCCAGACCCGCGCAGATTTGAATGAGATAGTCGACCGCCAGCTTTGGTGGTATACTTCGAAGACGTGCCAGTAAATCTTTTAAAGATTCGGGAGGCTCAGACACCCAGATGATAGGCCGTTTTCGTAAGTCGTCCAGCAGATCAAACAATCTTTTTCGAGGAAATACATCTGGCAGACTTGGACGGGTTATCTTGGCAAGTGCAGTGGCATTTCGGTTCACAATGACACCCCTGTTGCGCGATTTTCCTCGAAAAAAGCTTCTGCTTATTTCTCTCCGCAAGACGACTGCTCTGGATATCAGCACTTTGCATATACCCTGCAGCCACCGCTTCTTTAAATTGGATTCAGAATCTGGCTATAATTTAAAAAATATACCACATTGTAGTATCTGTCAACCTAGATTACAAATATTAAAATCATTAAATTTTTAACCGTCTTCCGTCATAAAGCAAAAGAGGCTGGCCATAAAATAGCTAACCTCTTTTTGCATTTTACTTCTATCCTATATGCTAACAACCTTGTCGGCCAATTGCAAAGCGGTGACGATGTCCAGCATGTTCGTTGTCTCACCGACCTGCTTTTTCTCCAAAAGGTCAAAATGATCCAGACAGGTTCCGCACACAAGGATCCTGACCCCCTCTTTTTCGTAATCCTTCAGATCCTCAAGCACCTCCGAGCCCTCAATGGTCAGTTTGACGCCGTTATTCACGAACACCAGCCGCCACAGCTCTTCGCCCATCTCCTTCAGCGTTCGCAAAAAGTTGACCATCAACTTCAGGCCCAGCGCGTCATCGCCAAAACCGATCCGGTCCGCAGAGCACATGACCATGATCTTCTTTGTGTCGGTGGACGGCACCGGGGCAGGATGGGGCTGCGCTGAAGGCGACGCGTCAGACGTTCCGATGACAACGTAGTCGGCCCCGTCTTGTTCCAGCGCCGCCTGAAAACCCTGGGATTCCAGGAATCGCTGAACATTCTGCTGGGAAGCTGCATTGTCGACAATCACTCGTACACTGCTGGGATTGTCTTCCTGCAGAGTGGCCTTTGTTTGAAGTACCGGCGCCGGGCATGCCAGGCCGCGGGCATCGATTTCTCTCATGGGAATACCTCCTGAACAACTGGAATCTTGATTTTGACTCCTTTATAACTTATTAATTTGGCTCATCATACCACCAGTATTTTCTCGTCCGGGCCGTGAATGATTTCGCCGATTTGTGAGGCATCGCCAATACCCGAATTTTTCAAAGCCTTAACCAGGGCGGCGCAATGATTGTCGCTGACGCTGATCAGCAGCCCACCAGATGTCTGGGGATCGAAAAGTACGTCCTGAAGCGCACGCGGCACGGTGTCGGCAAGGGCGACCATCTGTTCACGGAACGCTTTGTTTTTGTATGCCCCGGCGGGGATGAGCCCCATGGGTGCAAATTCCAGGGCTTCGGCGATAACCGGCACCTGCCCGGAATCAACCCTCACACTCGTGCCCGATCCAGACACCATTTCAGCAAGATGTCCCAGCAGGCCGAAACCGGTGACGTCGGTGCAGGCGCTGATATTGAAGTCCGCCATGATCCTGGCAGCATCCCGATTCAGGATGGCCATCAAACGAGTCACTTTTTCTGTGAGCGCTGTAGAAGCCATTGCTGCCTTGATGGCGGTGTTGACGATGCCGGTGCCGAGCGGCTTTGTCAGTACCAGGCAGTCTCCAGGCCGCAGGTTCTTCTTGGTGAGCACCCGTGCCGGGTGCACGATTCCGGTCACAGATAGGCCGTACTTCAATTCCTTGTCTTCGATGCTGTGACCGCCGACGAGAACCACCTCGGCTTCTTTGAGCTTGTCGATCCCACCCTGTAAGATTTGCCGCAACACCGATAGGTCCATTTCCTTGACCGGAAAGGCCACCAAATTCATGGCGGTTTTCGGTATTCCGCCCATGGCGTAGACATCGCTTAGCGCGTTGGCGGCGGCAATTTGCCCGAACCAGTATGGATCATCCACGATAGGTGTGAAGAAATCCACCGTCTGGATCAGCGCCAGGTCATCTGATATTCTGTAAACACCGGCGTCATCCGCCCTCTCCAGCCCGACGATAACGTTCTCATCGGTCGGAAACTTCATGCCGCAAAGTGCCCTGTCCAGGTCCCCCGGAGGCAGTTTGGAAGCTCAGCCAGAGCCGGTTACTGTTGCCGTTAGCTTTACCTTTTTGCTTTTTTCCATCAGTCTAATCCTTCTCAATTCGATCCAGATCGGTGAACGGACAAGACAACTCACTTGCATGGTAGACATGTTTGTTGCCGCAAAACGGGCAGGGGTTTTCGAGTGCTACTTTCGCATCCAGCATCTTGTTTCCAGCCTCGTCAGTGATGACACCCCGGTTTTCCTGGATTTTAAAATCCGAACTCTCAAACACCTTGTTTTGAATCGGGCAGACAAAAGTAAATTTCATGCCTATTCAGCCTTTTCGATGGGATAGCTTACCCCTTCCAGGTGAAAATGCCGCTGGGATATCGTTCACATCCCGAATAAAATAAACTCATATATCCGATATGTCAAACAGGATATTCCGATGCAAATGAGAAAATCTTAAGGTTTTTCCTATCGACTGGAAAGCTTGTGGTTACAGTATCACAGGTGGGGGAGGTTGACGGTGGTCAGTAAAAAATCCAGCATGGCCTTGCACGATGGCGAGGCGATCCGCAGTTTATTCCGGATCAGGAAAAAGTTTCGAGACATCGAAAGTCCCTTAACCTTCAGGGCTTTGAGGAGTCCGGCGTTAACCTCCGTGTCAATGGCTCTTGATGAGAGGATGGATAGGCCAAGGCCTGATTTAATGCCCTCTTTGACTGCCGTCGATGAACCGAACCGGGCGGAGACTTGAAGGGCGTTGGTGCCGTCTTCAACGGATTCACGCAGATAACTCTCCAGGATCTTCAGGGTGCCGGAGCCCTCTTCCCGCAGTATGAAAGGTGTTTTCCGCAGCTCCTCTACGGATACAGACTTTCGCCGTGCCCACGGATGCCCGGCAGGCACGGCAAGCACCAGTTCGTCCGCCCACAGTTTTTGACATATTAAGTTGGCATGTGGACTTTTCGATCCGATAATGCCGATCTCGAGTTCACCCACCAGGACGCGATTTTCAATCTCACTGCTATCTGCGATAGTCAGTTTTACCGATAAGTGTGGATATTTTTGATTGAATCTACTGATGAGATCTGGAAGAATATATTCACCGGGGATGGTGCTGCCGCCCATGGAAATTTCTCCCTGTTCCAGTCCGAGGAAACTTTCTATTTCCAGTTGGGCTGTCTCTTTCATTTCCAGAATAAGGGTAGCATGCTTGTGCAGGAGTTCACCGGCAGCCGTTGGAATCACTTTTCTACCCAGGCGGTCCAGCAGCCGGATCCCAATCTTTTTTTCAAGAGAGGCAATCCTTTCACTCACCGATGCCTGAGCCAGAAAAACTGCTTCGGCAGCTTTCGAAAAGCTCTCCAGTTCGACAACCTTACAAAAAATCACAAGCTCACGAAAACTGAAATCAATATTTTGCATTTTTAGATTATTCCATATGGGTGATTAAGACAGCGACGCATTGATCATTATAATAACCGAGGTGAAAAGACAACAGATCTATTTTAAGACTCTATTTGCAGCTTATAAATTACAGATATTTAATATTGACAGAAAAACCTGCCTTGTTTATTCAGATAAGGGTTGTTTGTGTAAATGATCGTTTTAATAGAAAGGAGGCAAACATGAATACGCTTCACCACCTTGAACAGCTGTTTACCCTTGGCAAGATTTCACGCCGCGAATTTCTGACGCGTGTCTCAATGCTGGGGATGGCGGCGGCCATATCTCCGGCCCTGCTGAGCACCCCAGCCTGTGCCGCCACGCCCAGGCGCGGCGGAACTTTGAAGGTTGCGGTCCAGGGCGGCGCCACCTCCGATTCCCTTGACCCGGCCACCATCACCCAGTCCATGACCCAGCTCATGGGCTACTTGTTCCGCAATAATTTAGTGGAGATCAGTCCCGATATGACAGCGGTTCCGGAACTGGCCGAAAGCTGGGAATCCACGCCCGACGCCAAACAATGGATTTTCCGTCTGCGCAAAGGCGTCGAGTTTCACAACGGTAAGACCATGGATGCCGAAGACGTGCTCTACTCGATCAACCATCACCGCAAAGAGGACTCCAAGTCGGCGGCCAAAGCGCTCCTGAAAACCGTTACCGATCTGAAGGCCGAGGACAAGCACACCATCAGGTTTACCCTGGACGTCGGCTCGGCCGACTTTCCGTATCTGATGAACGACTACCACATCACCATCTTCCCTGCCGGCACAACCGACTTCAATGACGGGATGGGCACAGGGCCGTTTGTAATGGAAAGCTTCGAACCGGGTGTAAGCTGCAAGGCCAAACGCAACCCCAACTACTTCAAGGAAGCCAAACCGTATTTCGATGCGATAGAGGTCATTCACATCCCCGACGTCAACGCCCGCCAGACGGCCCTGAAGACCGGTGACGTCGATGTGATCAACCGCTGCGACCTGAAGACCTTCCACTTGCTCAAGCGCATGAAAGGCATCCAGGGCATCGAGACCCATGGCATGATGCACTACAACTTCACCTTTTTGGTGAACCGTCCGCCGTACGACAACAACGACGTACGCCTGGGACTCAAGCATGCCATCGACCGCAAGCACGTCGTCAAACAGATCCTGCGAGGCCACGGTGTGCCGGCCAACGACCATCCCATCTCACCTGTCAACCGGTTCCACAACAAGGATCTACCCCAGCGCACCTACGACCCGGAAAAGGCCAAATTCCACCTTAAAAAGGCCGGCAAGCTGGGCGAAACCTTCAATCTGCACGTATCCGACGAGGGGTTCCCGGGTGCCGTGGACGCCGGCATGCTCTATCAACAACACGCGGCTAAAGCCGGCATCAAGATCAACATCGTGCGCGAACCGGCCGATGGGTACTGGAATGACGTGTGGATGAAAAAACCCTGGTGCGCCGTCTACTGGGGCGGCCGGATCACCGAGGATTGGATGTTTACCACCACCTACGCAGCCGATGCGCCCTGGAACGACAGCAAGTGGAAACACGATCGTTTCAATAAGCTTTTGTTAGCCGCACGCGCCGAGCTGGACGAAAACAAGCGCCGCGAGATGTACTATGAGATGCAGCAAATCTGCCGCGACGAAGGCCCAGTCATCGTGATGGCCTTCACCAGCTATATCGCTGCGGGTACCGATCGGCTGGCCTTCAACAAGATGGCCGCCAACTGGGAATTCGACGGTTGGAAGTTCTCGGAACGCTGGTGGTTCAAATCCTGATAAAACCTCTTTGACGATTTGACACTCAGAACGGGCTGGCGTGCACGCCGGCCCGTTCAGGGCATCACCCCGCAGTCCACCCTGGCTGACATGCAATTCAGACAAAGGCGATTAAACGAGGACAGTGACAAATAGGGTCTATGAGACTGATGCTGACATCGGCCTCGTCTTTTGCCATCTTCTATGACGATTAATATCTCAAACAGGGAGTACACCTGGCAGGGCTCGGATAAGGATCGTTTAGACAGGGTCCGTCCCGCTGCAGCCGGCACCCTTTCCGGCTTAACTCCGCTCAACCCGGGCATTCAGGATCGCATCCGCAATCTTTACCGTCGAAACCGTATTGGCCACATCGTGTACCCGCACGATGTGGGCGCCGTTTAAGACGGCAGCGGCCACGGTGGCCTGGGTGCCGGTTTCGACCATGGGCAGATGGGCGGGGATGTCGTCGACATGCTCGTCTTTCAGGAGTTTGCGAATGAACATTTTACGGGAGGAGCCGATCAGAATCGGTAGATCCAGAGATTGAAAGGCGGATAAATGTTTCAGCAAAAGAAGGTTATGGGTCACGGTTTTGCCAAAACCGATGCCGGGATCGATGATGATCTTTGATTTGGAAATCCCGGCTTTTTGTGCCCGCAGAAGGGCATCTTCCAAAAACCCGCTGATTTCGGCGATAAGATCATCGTACTGAGGTGAAACCTGCATGGTTTTGGGATCACCCAGCATATGCATCAAAATAAGCGGTGTGTCATATTCCACCGCCACATCCGCCAGCCGGGGATCGAAACGCAACGCGGAAACATCGTTGATAATAGCTGCGCCGGCCTCGATGGCCCGTCGGGCAACGCCGGATTTCATGGTATCGATGGATATGGGAATAGACATCCGCCGGGCAAGTTTTTCAATCACCGGAACCACCCGCCGGATTTCTTCGGCTTCGCTAACCGGATCTGAAAACGGGCGCGTGGATTCGCCACCGATGTCGATGATATGGGCGCCGTCGGCAGTTAATTTTTCACCCCGGGCAACGGCCGTATCGGTATCGAAAAAATGACCCCCGTCTGAAAATGAATCCGGGGTGACATTGACAACACCCATAATATGGGTACGCGGCCCCAACGCCAGATTGTAGTCCGCCCATTTTAGCTGAAATGGCTTGCGGGAAATCATTTCATCAGGCCTGACCGGGTGCTGCCTCGGCTTGTGGCTCGGGTTCATCCAGGGATTTGGAAGGAAGTTCGATGCCGGGTCTTAGCTCATGAATCATTTCATCAAGCTCTTTGCCCATCACGGTTTCTTTTTCGAGCAAAAGATCCGCCAGTTTGTGGAGGATATCCAGATTTTCCTTTAAGACCTTTTTGGCGGTCTGGTAAGAATCTTTGATGAGTTTTTTTATTTCCTCATCGATTTTCTGCGCTGTCGATTCCGAATAGTCTCTGTGCTGAGCAATTTCACGTCCGAGAAACACCTGTTCCTCGCCTTTGGCATAGGACAGCGGACCCAGATTTTCGCTCATCCCCCAGTTTCTGACCATCTGCTGGGCGAGATCGGTGGCCTGCTTAATATCATTGGATGCCCCTGTGCTGATGCGCTTGAATACAATTTCTTCGGCCACCCGACCACCGAAAGCCACTGCCAATTCGCTTTGAAGCTGATCCTTATACTTAAAGTCGCGTTCTTCGGGTAGAAACCAGGTAATGCCTGCGGCGCGCCCGCGTGGTACAATGGTAATTTTATTGACCACATCGGTTTCCGGCAAAAACCGGGCAACCAGCGCATGTCCGCCTTCATGATAGGCAGTGGTTTTGCGATCCTCTTCTTTGATCACTTTCGATTTTCGTTCCAGCCCCATATAGACTTTGTCTTTGGCGTCTTCGAAGTCGACCATTTCCAGCTTTTCTTTGTTGCGCTTGGCGGCCAGCAAGGCGGCTTCATTGACCAGATTTTCCAGATCAGCCCCTGAAAATCCGGGAGTTCCCTTGGCAAGAATCAGCGGATTGACATCGGGTCCCACCGGCGTTTTTTCCATGTGAACTTGAAGTATTTTCTCACGCCCCTTGATATCCGGCATGGAAACCACGACCTGTCGATCAAATCGTCCGGGGCGTAACAAGGCCGGATCCAAAACATCGGGCCGGTTGGTGGCCGAAATCAGAATAACGCCTTCATTGGACTCAAATCCGTCCATTTCCACGAGCAGCTGGTTTAACGTCTGTTCCCTTTCATCGTGTCCGCCACCGAGGCCGGCGCCTCGATGCCTGCCGACCGCATCGATTTCGTCAATAAATATGATACAGGGTGCATTTTTCTTTCCCTGGACGAACAGATCCCGAACCCGTGAAGCGCCCACGCCGACAAACATCTCCACAAAGTCTGAACCACTAATGCTGAAAAACGGCACTCCGGCCTCACCGGCAATAGCCCGGGCCAGAAGGGTTTTACCACAACCCGGTGGTCCCACCAAGAGGACGCCTTTGGGAATTCGCCCACCCAGACGCGTAAATTTTTTCGGATCCCGCAGAAACTCAACGATCTCTGCCAATTCTTCTTTGGCCTCATCAATGCCGGCGACATCTTCAAAGGTAACTTTCTCCGATTGATCGGACATCAAACGCGCCCGACTCTTTCCGAAAGAAAGGGCTTTACCGCCGCCGGCCTGCATCTGGCGCATGAAAAAAATCCAAACACCGATCAACACCAGCATCGGAAACCACGAAACCAGGACCGACATATACCAGGGAGACTCCGCCGGAGGTTTAGCACTTATGGAAACTCCTTTATCTCTGAGGATTTTGATCAAATCGCCATCCTGGGGGGCAAATACTCTGAAGCGCGTATGATTCACATCGGTACCAATCAACTCCTGCCCCTGAATGACAACCTCGGCAACACGCTCTTCTTCAACCATCCTCAGAAATTCAGTATAACTGAGATTTGTTTCGGTTAAATGCTGCTTACTGAACAGCTGATACAGCATGATCATCATCAATGTGATGACAAGCCATAGTGCCAAATTTTTATAAAATGGATTCAAAAGTGATTACCTCCTGTTCGGCAAAGATGGGGTTTTTAGATAATTCAAGCTAAAATTAATCATTCCCCCGCATTAAGCAAGCAAAAGTTCGGCCATGAGTACGGCGCCAGTCTCGGTGCCGACTTTGACAGAATCATCTATGCGATGACCGGCCACCCAGATAATCCTATGGTTGCTGACCACAAGCGGGCATCTTGCGCGCAACTCTCTGGAAATCTTATTATTTATAAAAAACTTCTTTAGCTTCTGGGTTCCGGTCATCCCCAGTGGTGAAAACCGGTCACCCGGCCGAAAATTGCGCACAATTAATGGAAAGTGCACCTTATTTATATCAAAAAAAGCGCGCTGTTGTCCAGCTTGACGAAGATCGGGGATTTCCTCGATGCCGATTTCGACGAGCTCGACCGTGTCACCGGTCTCCTGGATACGGACCATCCCCGGGGCATCGAGCACATATTCGTATGGAGGGCAGACTCGGTTTGACAAATCATTACCCTTTGATCGCAAATTATCCTGCGCTTTGGATATGGAGAGCACCTGATGGTTTCGTTGAATCATGATTCGATCTGGCAAGTCTAAAGTCCCGGTGGTCGGTCCTGTATTTGCCAATCGAATTATCGTAGCGATATGTGTGTAAGTGATACGTCGCAAATCGCCTTTGACCGTCAATAGTGCCCGGCGAATCAGTCGTCGCTGGGCGGCACGGGGAAGCCGTTCAAAACCTTCAAGGGATAGTAGAATTCCAATATTTTCTTCATGAAGGAGATGCTGTCGAAAGATGGGTTCGATAAGCTTCTCAAGCCATTCATCTTCAGATCGCATTACGGCGGCCAGTCGATTGAGGGTTTCAGATATCCTGGGATTATAGGATGTTGAAAGTTTGGGAATCAAATCATACCGTAGCTTATTGCGCTGATGATCGAGATCCGTATTCGATGTATCGCTAACATATTCCAGTTTTTTTTCGGTCAAGTAGTCCATGATCTCGGATCTCCGAACGTTGATCAGCGGCCTGACAATTTTATCATCCCTTGCCGCCGGTATCCCCGATAGTCCCAGCGGGCCACTTCCTCTTAATAAGAACATCAATACGAGTTCGGCATTATCATCGTAGTGATGACCGAGCGCAATTTTATTAAAACCGTTTTCTTTGGCCACCTTATTTAAGAAGCTGTAACGCACCTTCCTAGCGGCTTCCTCCAGTGAAAGTTTGTGCTGACGTTTATATTGATGAACGTCATTTTTTTCAATATAGGCGGGCAGATTTAATTTCTTAGCAAGCCTTGAAACAAATTCGGCGTCGCGTTCGGATTCTTTTTTACGCAAACAATGATTCAGGTGGGCAATTCCCAGTCGAAAAGAAAAAAGTGGGGTGAGTGTCTCCAATAGATGGAGCAGGGCTACGGAATCAGCACCTCCGGAAACAGCCACAAGAACCCGATCGCCGGCCTGAAACATAGAATGTTCGGCAATGGCCTGTTTGACCTTACGTACAACCTTTTTTTCAACAGGCTTTTTTCGATGGTTCTTTGGCTGCGATAACATGGATATAGCATACAAAATCTGATGGAATAATAGAATGATGGAACACGCTAAAGAATTGAATAATGAAAATTGAAGATTCAAAATCCGTTTTGCTATCAATATTCAATATTCAATTAGAAATAGTCAATTTCAAAAGTCTGGTCTAAGGAACTAGTTTCTCAACAATAATATAAACTTATGGTAGCGCCCACTATAAGTCAATGAAAAACATTGCGTGACTTTTTTCTTGAAAAAAAGACAGTATAGAGTATGCTAGAAAGCGGTTGTGCTAGGCGGGGAGCTAGCGGTGCCCTATTCCCGAAATCCGCTTTATGCGGGGCTGAATTCCCTCTGGAGGGTTCTATACCGGGAAATCGAAATCATTTTGGCCGGCCACCACGCAACAGACGGTCACGAACCTCGTCAGATCCGGAAGGAAGCAGCGATAAGTGATGCAGACTGTGTCATGGATGATCCCGGTCATAGCAATGATTGATGAGATCCTGAAAGGATTCAACAGCGGGTGCACAACCATTTTTTTAAAGATGAACGTCCAACATCGAACCTCCAACGTCCAACATTGAAGTAAAAAACAAGCATCCAATACCGAATCTCCAACCACGCCATGGCGTGGTTTCTTTTCAGCAGTTTTAATACTCATAACGAAAAACTTAATTAAATCTTCTGTTTGGAGGCTGTTCAATAATCTTTATGATTCGCACCGAATACGCGAGCAGCATTTTTACCAGATCATATGTCTGTCTCTTAATCTTTTCTCATTCAACATTCGATGTTGGACGTTCGATGTTCGATGTTCTTTTTATAGTCCTTCATAGGCAAATACAACTTAGCGCTTATGACTGTAATCACCCGGCAATTTGCCTTTAAATCCGAAATTCACAATCCAAAATCCAAAATTGATTCATTCCGCATTCCGAATTCCGAATTCGTAAGACCCTTCCACCTGAAGTCAGAACATAGAGACCGGTGACCCATATTCAGAAATTAAATTTAATCCCGAAGCATGAAAATCCTTCCAAAAAATAATGTCCAAATGCCTATTTTTTCGTATAAAACCTTACAATTACTATCTTGACATCGTTTTAAATGGTCTTATTTTTCAGTTCAATAAAAAACAAAACCCCATCATTTCAGGAGACTGGATCGGAGAATGTCAGAGAAAAAGAAAATTAAAATTAACGTTGATTCTGAAGAGGAATCTGCCGACCCAAAAACAGAGGCGGCTGCCCCAAAAAGTAAAGAATCATCCGACATCACTGAAGAAAAGCCTGGGGAAAACACGCTTGATGGTCCCATCAAAGATCTGGAGAACCAACTCAACGCTAAAGACAAAGAAGCTAAAGAGACATACGACCGGCTCCTGAGAGTCTCCGCTGATTTTGAAAATTATAAAAAACGTTCAGCCCGCGAAATGGACGATTTCAGAAAGTTCGCCAATCAATCGCTGTTAAAAGAAATGCTGTCGGTGGTGGACAATCTGGAATTGGCCATAAACTCAGCCAACGAAAAACAAAAATCGGAGAGCTCCCTGAAAGAAGGGTTGGATTTAACCCTAAAGGAAATCTTGCGCGTGTTCGAAAAATTCAGCGTAACTCCGATTGAATCAAAAGGAAAATCTTTTGACCCAACCTATCATGAAGCCGTGATGCAGGAAGAAACCGATGAGCATCCTGAAAATACGGTTATCACTGAAATGCAAAAGGGGTATTTGCTTCATGACAGATTGCTGAGGCCTGCCATGGTAGTGGTTGCCAAGCCCAGCACAAAAGCATCTGATTCAAAACCGTCAAAAAAAACGAATGGGTGAAAATATAATCTTAACAATCTTTGCTGTAAGAGGCTAAGGAGGTAAAAAAATATGTCAAAGGTAATCGGAATCGATCTCGGCACTACCAATTCCTGTGTGGCAATCATGGAAGGTAGCGAGGCAAAGGTCATCACCAATCCGGAGGGAGGGCGCACCACTCCATCCATTGTGGCCATTAATAAAAGCGGAGAGAGATTGGTCGGTCAAATTGCAAAACGCCAGGCAATCACGAATCCGGAGAATACGGTATTCGGCGTCAAGCGACTAATTGGTCGCAAGTTCAGCTCCCCGGAAGTTCAGCACGATGTAAAAATACTCCCATACAAAATCGAGCAGGCAAGCAATGGGGATGTCCGCATCAACATTAAAGGAAAACAGTACAGCTCGGCGGAAATCTCCTCGTTTATCCTTGCTGACATCAAGCATTCCGCCGAAGAATATCTCGGGGAGAAAATCACCGATGCGGTCATTACGGTCCCTGCCTATTTTGACGACAGTCAACGACAGGCGACGAAAGATGCCGGCAAAATTGCAGGGCTGAATGTGTTGCGAATTATCAACGAACCCACCGCAGCCTCCTTAGCCTATGGCTTGGACAAGAAAATCGAAGAGAAAATAGCGGTTTTCGACCTCGGTGGTGGAACATTCGATATTTCCATTCTTGAAATCGGCGAAGGCGTTTTCGAGGTAAAATCAACCAACGGCGATACCCATCTGGGCGGTGAAGATTTCGACCTGAGACTAATTGACTATCTGGCCGATGAGTTTAAAAAAGACCAGGGAATTGATCTCAGAACCGACAAGATGGCCCTTCAGCGCTTGAAAGAAGCTGCCGAAAAGGCCAAGATGGAGCTTTCCACCTCGATGGAGACCGATGTGAATCTTCCGTTTATAACCGCCGATGCCAGCGGCCCCAAGCACTTGAATATAAAATTAACCCGGGCTAAACTCGAAGGCCTGGTCAGTGAGTTGCTGGATAAGCTGGAAGGTCCCTGCCGGGTAGCCCTCAAGGACTCCGGGCTCTCACCGGCGGATATCAATGAGGTCATTCTGGTTGGCGGTATGACGCGCATGCCGGCGGTTCAGGAGCGGGTTAAAAAGATTTTCGAAAAAGAGCCGCACAAAGGTGTCAATCCGGATGAAGTCGTGGCCCTCGGTGCGGCCATCCAGGGCGGAGTTTTAAAAGGCGACGTTAAAGACGTCCTGCTGCTGGATGTCACCCCCTTATCCCTCGGCATCGAAACCCTGGGTGGTGTGATGACCAGACTGATCGATAAAAATACTACCATCCCGACCAAAAAAAGCCAGATTTTTTCAACGGCAGCAGATAATCAACCGGCAGTTTCCATTCACGTTTTGCAGGGCGAACGGGAAATGGCCGCCAATAATAAAACCCTGGGGCGTTTTGAACTGGTCGGCATTCCGCCGGCACCGCGGGGAATACCCCAGATTGAGGTCACCTTCGATATCGATGCCAACGGGATTGTCAATGTATCCGCACAGGACAAGGCTACCGGAAAGGAGCAGTCCATCCAGATCACGGCCTCTTCAGGATTGTCTCAAGAAGAAATCGACAAGCTTATCAAGGATGCAGAGCTGCATGCTGAAGATGATCGCAAGAAAAAAGATTTGGTCGAAGCCCGCAACTCGGCAGACGCCTTGATATATTCAACCGAAAAATCCATCCAGGACCTGGGTGATAAAGTCGACAGTGACACTAAAAGCAAGGTTGAAGATGCCGTTGCCGCGCTAAAGAAAGCCATGGAAGGGGAAGATGCGGATGAGATTAAACGCTTAAGCGAAGAGTTAACTCAGGCTTCTCATAAACTCGCAGAGGCGATGTATCAGCAGGCTTCCCAGGCAGGCCAGGAACAAGCCAGTGCCGGCGCTGAATCAACGGCCCAATCCGGAGCGTCTGCCCCTGATGAAGACGTGGTCGACGCTGATTTTGAAGAGGTAAAAGAAGACGATAAAAAATAATGTCGAGGACATGCCTGTACTATAATCCCGCGTCATTGCGAATGCCGCGGGATTTTTTTTGCTCAGGTGCATCTTTGAGATGGGTTATAGTCCCCTTTACAAGCAGCAGCAAATAGTTATTTTAATAAAGCCTATCTTAAAAATGTAGATCAGTGTTCAGGAAAGGAGGCTCTCCATGGAAGTGAACAAAGTTCTTTGGCCGACTGATTTCTCGAGCAATGCCGAAAAGGCTCTTCCTTATGTTACCGATTTAACTCAGAAATATCAGGCTGAAATACACGTCCTGTATGTGATCGAAGATATTGCTCATCATGAATCCTGGTATGGAGATTTTGACCGGACGCATATAGATAAACTTATGGAGTGGGCAGACAAATCAGCCAACAAACGCTTGAATCAGATTTGTGAAAAATATCTGGACGGCTGCCCGCTTTACATTAAGCACATCGCCATCGGTGACCCGGCTCAGGAAATTTTAAAACTCATTGATCAGGAAAAAGTGGATATGGTCGTAATGACCAGCCGTGGACAAAAGGGTTTGTATCGTTTCGGAAGTGTGGCCGAAAAAGTTTTGAAAAATTCTCCGGTCCCCGTGACGACAATTCCGATCGAACCAGAATAAAAAAATGTTGCGCGTTCCGAGTTGCGGGTTGCGGGTTTGAAGAAAATCCGTTCGCCGTGACACGCACCGCGATACCCGTGTTGTAAAAAATCCCAAATTCAAAGCACCAAATTACAAATAAATCTCAAATTTTTACCCTGTTAAATCCCCCGCCTTGCGGGGGGCCGCCGCAGGCGGCATTTAACAGGGCGAGGATTCAATGTTCAAAACGTTTGATCTGCCGGAAGCGGATGGGTCATTGTAATCGTATATGGTTTGAAATTTTGAATTTGGGTCATTGGGATTTGTTTGATATTTGGGATTTGATATTTCAGTA
>JASFPE010000056.1:0-17173 GCA_050116155.1 Desulfobacterales bacterium | reverse complement strand
CCTTTTCCCAAAAGAGAGCACAGAGAAAAATTCGTCAAGGACTGGTTCCAGGTTCCAGATGATAAGTTCAAGCAGTATTTCCTGGACTGGGAACCGCGCGGGGAGAACTCGATGCCTTTTTACCCGACCGTCCCCATGGTTTGCGACATTGTCGACTGGATGGAACGGATGCACTACATCGATGATGCCCTCGGAATGTGCGCCGGTTTATCGTCCTTTCACCTGAAGCCGCCGTATCACATCCACAATTTCCCGAAGTTTATCACTTACGGCGCTGGAATTGAAATGGACGAAGACAAACTGACAAAGGCCACAAAACGGTACCGCACGCTGGTCCGGGCAATTAATATCCGGCGCGGCATGCGCAGAAAAGATGACGCTCCGCCTGCCGACCACTGGAAGAAACGATTTCCCGAACTTGAAGCTGAACTCCTGGATGCGTATTACGAAATGAAGGGATGGAATAAAGAAGGTATCCCCACCCTGGCGTCCTTATATGATCTGGATCTGGATTACGTGGCCGAGGAATTCCTGGAGAGAGGGATTCTGAACGATGGCGACGATGCCCCTGCCGAGGAGGCCTCGGCGGGAAAAGGATAGAATCCTAATTGAGCGAAAAACGCTCAATTAGGAGTTAATTGTTATTAGTTATTCGTTATTAGAAAATGATTGGGGTAGAAGTAAAGCGAAGGAGAAGATAACCGTGACGGCTGAGAAAAAGAAAAAAATAATAAAAACAATCAGAATTGATGTTGACAAATGCCATGGTTGCCGGGCCTGCGAGGTCATCTGTTCTGCTTTTCACGCTGAGCCCAAGTACAGCAGTAATAATCCGGCCAGGGCGCGAATCCGGGTGATTCGCGAACCGTATAAAGACCAATATATTCCTGTATACGCAGGTGATTATGCGCCAGCCGAATGTGCCGGCAGAGACAAGTACACGATTGACGGGAAGGAATACGACGAGTGTGCCTTCTGCCGGTCTTCCTGCCCATCCAGAGACGAGTTCAAAGAACCCGATTCGGGTCTGCCTTTAAAATGCGATATGTGTGAAGGCGAAGATGAGCCCTTGTGTGTGAAGTGGTGTACGGCTGATGCGCTGGTTCTGGAAGAAAGGGAAGAGGAAGTCGAAGAAGAGGAAGAGCAGGAAGAGCTGGAAATCGGATTGGAATCACTGGCGGACAAATTCGGCTTAGACAAGATGATGGACGCCATTGCCCGGATGTCGAAGAAGGAATAGGTTCCGCGTTCAGGGTTCAGGGTTAACGTCTAAAGGTTTCAGTGTTCAGGTGTCAGGTGTCAGCCGCCTGGTTCAAAGGTTCAGCGTTCAAAGGTTCAAAGGTTAAATAGCAGCAGAAACAGGGGAGATCTGAACTCAAAATACGAAAGAGTAAAGTCGAAGACAAGAACCCTTGAACCCTGAACCCAGAACCTTTGAACCTAGTGACCTGAAACCTGAAACCTAAGTTTGAAACCAGAATCATGAACCCTGGTCGCCTTCGGCGCCGCCAGAGGCGGGTAAACCTGTGAACCATACATTAAGATAAGAAGAGGATTGATAAAAACAGTGGAGATAGACCGTGGAGAACGTAGCCGACTATAAAGAAATCATAGATGTCATAAAAGACTCCGGTGGTGAAGCCTTCAAGTTATGCTATCAATGCGGATTATGTGATGTGGTGTGTCCATGGAACCGGGTCAGAAAATTTAGCATGCGCAAGATCGTGCGCGAGGCCACCTTCGGCATGACGGATATCGAAAGCGACGATATATGGCTCTGTTCGACCTGCGGCACATGCCCTCAGCAATGCCCCCGGGACGTCCGGCAAATAGAATCCGGTGTCGCGCTGCGCCGGATTGCCACCGAATACGGGGTCTTTCCCACTACTGCCAAGCCTATTCGCGGCGTGAGTTCCAGTCTGACGACTGAAGGCAATCCCTTGAATGAAAAGCGGGAAGACCGGGCAAAGTGGGCGGAAGGTCTATCGGTAAAGCCCTTCAACGAGGAAATGGAAATTCTATATTTCTCCGGCTGTTACCTGAGTTATGACCCCAGATTAAAAAAGGTAGCTGCGGCCACGACCACGATTCTGAACAAGGCCGGTGTTGATTTCGGTATTCTGGGCACCCAGGAAAATTGCTGTGGAGAAAGCATCCGCAAGGCCGGTGATGAGGAATTATTCAAGCGTCTGGCCAAGGAAAATATCAAGAACTTTATCGATAACGGTGTGAAAAAAATCCTGGTATCCTCCCCGCATTGCTACCATACCTTCAAAAATGAGTACCCCGAATTCATGGTGAACTTTGAAGTCGTTCATATCACTCAATATTTATCCGAGCTTATCCAAGAAGGCCGGCTGAAACTCAGCAAAGATTACGACAAGAAAGTGACCTATCATGACCCCTGTTATCTGGGTCGTCACAACGGCATCTATGAGGAGCCCCGTGAGGTATTAAAAAAGATACCCGGTCTGGAGTTCAATGAAATGACCGAGTCGCGGGCAACCAGTCTATGCTGCGGCGGTGGCGGCGGCCGAATTTGGATGGAAACCATGAAGGGTGAAAGATTCTCGGACCTGAGATTGGAACAGGCTGTCGGCGTTGGGGCCGAGGTGCTGGCGACTTCCTGCCCGTACTGCATTACCCATTTCGAGGAAAGCAGATTAACTCTGGAAGATAGTGAAAGCCTATTGATCAAAGACATAACCGAAATTGTTGCAGAAGTGATTTAAGGTAATAAAAGTGATCTAATCCGCCACAAAAATGGCGGATAAAAGTTTGAAGTGAACTAAAGTGCCTAAAGTTATGGAATTCTATCGATAAAAAGCACAAAATACCTTTTAAGGACTTGATGAGGTGATTGAAAGTGGAAAACGAAGTACAGATAGAAGAAAAAGTTCAACAGCTCGGCCAAGATCTGGTAGACAAGAATTTTGGCGACGTCATGGTTGTTGGCGGCGGGATCAGTGGCATTCAAGCCTCTCTTGATCTTGCCTCTGCCGGTTTTAAAGTTTACCTGGTAGAAAAAGGCCCTGCCATTGGCGGCCATATGGCCCAGCTTGACAAGACCTTTCCGACCAATGACTGCTCTATGTGAATTCTCTCACCCAAACTGGTCGAGGTCGGCCGGCATCCAAATATAGAGATTCTTACCCATTCTGAAGTTGACAGTCTAGAGGGCGAAGCAGGGGATTTCAAGGTAACCCTGACCAAGAAGCCCAGATACATTATCGAAGACAAATGCACAGGTTGCACCACCTGCACGGAATACTGTCCGGTTGAATACCCGGATGTGTATAATCAGGAAATATCCCAGAATAAAGCCGTTCATATATATTTTTCTCAGGCAATCCCCCTGGTGGCCTACATTGATGAAAGCTGTATTTACCTCAAAGAGAAAAAATGTCGTATCTGCGAAAGCGTGTGTAAAAACGACGCCATCGATTTTCGGCAAAAACCGGAGAAGATTGATCTAAACGTCGGGGCGGTCATTCTGTCGCCCGGCCTTGAGCCCTATGATCCCAAGGTCAAGGAAGAATATGGCTACGGCAGGCTGCAGAATGTCGTCACCAGTATGGATTTCGAACGGCTTTTATGTGCCACCGGGCCTTACGAAGGTCAGATACTGCGTTCTTCCGACAAGGAGCATCCCCATAAAATTGCCTGGATTCAATGCATCGGTTCCCGGAAGGTTACCCCCGGAGATAACAGCTATTGCTCTGCCGTCTGCTGCACCTATACCCAGAAACAGGTCATTTTGACAAAAGATCATAATGCCGAGGCAGAGTGTACGGTATTCCATAACGATATTCGCTCCCATGGCAAGGATTTCGAAGCATTTTTCCAGAGAACCGAGCAATTGTCCGGGACGCGGTTCATCAGAAGCTATGCATCCATCGCAGGAGAGGACCCGCAAAGCAAAAACGTCATTGTCAGATATGCCACTGCCGATGAAGGCGTCATCGAAGAAGAATTCGATATGGTGGTATTATCGGTGGGATTGAATCCGCCTGCCGATTATGAAAATCTGGCCGCCAAATTCGGAATCGATCTCAATTCACACGGCTTTTGCAAGGCCGCTCCCACCAATCCGATGGAGACCACCCGGCCCGGGGTCTTTGTCAGCGGCGCCTTCCAGGGTCCCATGGATATTCCGGAATCGGTTTTTTCCGCCAGTGGAGCAGGCGCCCAGTGTGGTGAATTTCTGGACTACCGGCGCTGGAAACTGAATACCGAGAGGACATATCCACCCGAAAAGGATGTCTCCCAGGAGGAGCCCAGGATTGGTGTTTTTGTGTGTCATTGCGGCGCCAATATCGGCAGAGTGGTGGATGTTCCTTCCGTGGTGGAATATTGCAAGACGCTGGACAACGTTGTCTACGCTACCGAACAGCTGTTTTCCTGTGCCACTGATTCAGCCGATTCAATCACGGAAACCATCGAGGAAGAAAATCTCAATCGGGTGGTTGTGGCCGCCTGTTCGCCCCGAACCCTTGAACCCTTGTTTTGGGATACGCTCAGGGAAGGGGGGCTTAACCAGTATTACTTTGAAATGGCCAATATCAGGGAACATTGCTCCTGGGTCCACGCCCGCGAAAAGGAAAAAGCCACCCAAAAAGCCAAGGACATCACCCGGATGTCGATCGCTCGCGCCCGCCTTCTGGATCCTTTGCGGGAAATTGATTTGCCGGTAAACAAATCGGCGCTGGTGGTTGGCGGCGGTATTGCCGGCATGACCTGTGCGCTCTCAATCGCCAACCAGGGACATGAGGTTCACCTGCTGGAAAAAGATTCAGACCTGGGAGGAATGGCCAGAAACATTTATTACACCATTGATGGGATGGATGTTCAAGCTTTTGTAAGCGATCTTGTGCGAACCGTTTATCAGCATCCCGCAATCCATGTATATCTGGATACCACCATCACAGAGGCAACCGGCTACGTCGGAAATTTCGTCACCAAAGTGAAATCTGAAAGAGGGCCATCCGAGATAAAGCACGGCGCCACCGTCATCGCAGTTGGCGCCCAGGCCTATCAACCCACTGAATACCTTTACGGGGAAGATGAACGGGTCTTGACGAACCTCGAGCTGGAGGAGCGAATTGGCCAGGGAGATGAGAGCCTTCTTGGCGCCCAGAGCCTGGTGATGATCCAATGTGTCGGTTGCCGACAGGAAGATCGAAATTACTGCGCCCGCATTTGCTGCAACCAGTCGATAAAAAACGCCCTGAAACTGAAAAAGATAAACCCTCAGATGGATATCTACATTTTATTCAGGGACATCCGAACCTATGGGATGGCAGAAGATTATTACCGCGAAGCCTCCGAAAACGATGTCAAGTTCATCCGCTTCGAAGCTGATGATAAGCCCAAGGTTGAAGCTGCCCAGGCGGAAGGCCGTCCCGTTTTAAGGATTGCCGTCAGCGACTCCATTTTAGGTAGAAAGCTTGCCATCGATGCCGATTACGTATCCCTGGCGGCTGCCGTAATTCCCCCGGAAGGAAACAGGGAAATCGCTAAACTTTTCACGGTTACGCTGGGGCCGGATGGATTTTTCAAAGAAGCCCATGTCAAATTAAGACCCGTTGAGTTCGGTACCGAAGGCGTTTTTCTGTGCGGCACAGCGCACTATCCCAAACACATACCGGAGGCGATTAACCAGGCCTACGGGGCTGCAAGTCGTGCGGTCACCTTGCTCTCCCATGATACCGTCACCGTTTCAGGATCTGTTTGTGCGGTAAATGAAAGTGATTGTGTATCCTGCGGGGCCTGCATAACCGCCTGCACCTACGGTGCGATCGATTTTCATGAGACGCCTCAGGGCCGAAAGGCCATTGTGAATCCGGTTCTCTGTAAAGGGGACGGCGTCTGCAACGCCAAATGCCCGACTAATGCGATTTATCTCAAACATTTTACCGATGAGGAGATCACCAGCCAAATTGATACGGCGTTTTCGGATGCAGAGATTTAAATTTTGGTTTGCCGGTTTGCTCCCTCCATCGGCGGGATTTAGCCGGTTAAAAATTCAAACGCACGGCAGGAACGGGCCAAGAGGCTCAACGGGCAACGGGCCCAACGGACACAACCGAGAAGAATGAAAAAGGAATTGAGGTAGAATGAGTACAGAATTCACATTTAAGCCTAAGGTATTAGGTTTTGTATGTCACTGGTGAGCATACGGTGCTGCTGACATGGCTGGAGTTTCCAGACTACAATATTCAACGAATATGCGGCTCATCCGTGTCATGTGTTCCGGTAGGGTCGACCTGGAGCATATTCTCAGATCCTTTTCAAATGGTGCCGACGGGGTGTTTATTGGGGGGTGCCGTCTGAATGAGTGCAATTATATCACCCACGGTAATTACGATGCCCTGGGCAATGTGATGATATTTAAAAAAATAATGGAATACATCGGACTGAACCCGGATCGCTTAAGAATCGAATTTATGTCCTCCGGTGATGGACTCATTCTGGCGGATGTAATCACCAATTTTTGCAAGCAAACCGAAGAAATCGGACCTCTCGGCAAAAGCGAAGATATGGAAGGGGATATTTTAAAATTCAAACTTGAAGCCGTTTCGAAACTGATCCCCTATATCAAGCTGGTGGAAAGAGAACGGTTGAGAGTACCGCACAGATCGGAAGAAACGTACAGGGATTTTTTTGCCAGTGACAAAGTCAACCAATTATTTAATGAATTGATTTTGGATAAATTGGCCGTCAGCCAGATTTTGTTGCTCCTGCGGGAACAACCCCTTTCAACCGGAGAAATGTCTGAAAAACTGGGGCTAAACCCGTCCGAGATATCAAAGTACATGAATACCTCGACGAGGCATGGAATGGTGAGGTTCGATGAAAGCCAGAAGCGTTATGAGCTGCGTTAAGTCGAAAGAACAAGTATTGAAGATTGAAGATCGAATATTGAGGATTTAAGAAATTCTATTGATTATATAAATGACGGAGCTAATCCCGCGCAAGGCGGGACACAATTATTCAATCATCAATCTTCAATATTAAATTTTCCGCCGCAGGCGGATCCGAACTAGGATAATGGATATGGACATCGACAGAGTTGATCAGATCATTGACAAGCATCAGGGCGAAGCCAGTGCGCTGATTCAGGTATTGCTAGACATTCAGACCGAAAATCATTGGCTTCCGCAAGAAGCATTAGAGCGGGTCAGCGAAAAATTAGAGGTTTCTCTGGCCCGCATACAGCACATTGCGACCTTTTATAAAGCCTTTAGTTTAGTTCCCAAAGGGCGCCATGAGATTCACGTTTGCATGGGGACGGCCTGTCATGTTCGGGGTGCGCCCCGTGTCCTCGACACGGTACAAGACCTGACCGGAATTAAATCCGGCGAAACAGACCTGGATCTGAAATTCAGTCTGGAAACGGTTAACTGTCTCGGCTGCTGTGCCCTGGGACCGGTGGTGGAAATCGATGGAAAGACCCACGGGAAGATCGCACCGGGCGAGACCGCAGACATGTTAAAAAGCTACGAGTAGGGAAGTATTATGACGCGGATAAATTCACCATCCGAATTGAAAAAATTAAGGAAAGGCATCCTGGCGAACCGGGATCCCCAAAAGCCTTGTATAACACTCTGTTCCGGATCTGCCTGCCAGGCCACCGGTAGTGGAGAAGTTGCTGCAAGCATTGAAGCGGAGATCGAAAAGCAGGGCCTAAGTGATAAGGTGGACATCCGGAAGACCGGCTGCCATGGTTTCTGTGAGCGGGGTCCCATTATCGTTAATCATCCCGAGGAAAGCGCTTATTTTCAGATAACGCCGGAAGATGTGCCTGAAATTGTGTCCCAGGCAGCAAAAAAGGATGCAGTCGTAGAGCGCCTGCTCTATATTGACCCCAACACCAAAGAAAAGATAATTCACGAATCCGATATTCCCTTTTACAAGCATCAAGAACGGCTTGTTTTCGGCTCCAACGGCAGTATCGATCCCAAAAGCATCGATGACTATCTGGCCATCGGCGGTTATTCCGCCTTGGAAAAAGCGCTTTTCCAGATGAACCCCGACCAGGTATTGGAGGAAGTCAAAAAGTCCAATTTGAGAGGAAGGGGTGGCGGCGGCTTTCCCGCTGGGCGCAAGTGGGAAGAATCTCGTAATGCCCCCGGTAATATAAAATATGTGATTGTCAATGCGGACGAGGGCGACCCCGGAGCGTATATGGACAGAAGCCTGCTCGAAGGCAATCCCCATTCCGTTCTCGAGGGATTGATAATCGGTGCTTTTGCCATCGGCTGCCGAGAGGGCTATGTTTACGTCCGTCAGGAATACCCTCTGGCTGTGGAGAATCTGGCCATTGCGATCCAGCAAGCTGAAGAATATGGTTTTCTCGGGGAAAATATCCTTGGTTCAGGCTTTGATTTCAGTGTTATCGTGCACAGAGGCGCCGGTGCTTTTGTTTGCGGTGAATCGAGTGCGCTCATGACGGCATTGGAAGGCAGGGCCGGCGAGCCCAGACCGAAATATATCCACACCGCCGTCAAGGGCATTTGGGACAACCCCAGCGTTTTGAATAATGTCGAAACATGGGCCAATGTACCGCTGATTATCAATAAAGGCGCTGACTGGTTTACTCAAATTGGCACCGAAAGGAGCAAGGGCACCAAAATTTTCTCCCTGGTCGGCAAGATAACCAATACCGGCCTGGTCGAGGTGCCCATGGGCATGACCCTCAGAGATATTATCTTCAAAATCGGCGGTGGCATCCCCGGTGGCAAAAAATTCAAAGCCGTGCAGACCGGAGGGCCGTCCGGCGGATGTATTCCTGAAGATCTGCTGGATCTGGAAGTCGGTTTCGATGAACTCACCCAGGCCGGCTCGATGATGGGATCCGGTGGGATGATCGTCATGGATGAAGATACCTGTATGGTTGATGTCGCCCGGTATTTCATTGACTTTCTCACGGATGAGTCCTGCGGTAAATGCGTCCCCTGCCGCGAAGGCCTAAGACAGATGCTGAAGGTCCTCACGAATATCACCGAAGGCAAGGGAAAAGAGGGGGACATCGAGCTTCTGGAGGAGCTTTCCGAAGTCGCCAAAGAGGCCTCCCTTTGTGCATTGGGTACGAGTGCTCCCAACCCGTTTCTGAGCACGGTGCGCTATTTCAGGGACGAGTATGAGGCCCACATCAAGGAGAAGAAGTGCCCGGCCCTATCCTGCAAGGAGCTGATCACCTACCATATTGACCCGCAAAAGTGCCAGGCCTGTATGATCTGCATGCGGAAGTGCCCGGTCGAGGCGGTCGATGGCGGCAAAAAGAAGATCCATATCATTGATCAGGAAAAGTGCACCAAGTGCGGCACCTGCTTTGAAGTTTGCCCCTCTCGGTTTAGTGCGGTGCGAAAGATTACAGGTGAACCTGTTCCACCGCCTATCCCTGAAGAAGAAAGAACGATAACCCGAAAGAGCAAAGCAAAATGAGTGATATCCTTGTAAAGATAGATGGAAAAGAAGTTGTGGCCAAGGAAGGAATGACCATCCTGGAGGCGGCCCAAAGCGTCGGAATATCCATACCCACGCTATGCCACCACGAAAAATTGGAACCATTCGGGGCGTGCCGCCTTTGCATCGTAAAGGTTCAGGTGGGCGACTGGTCAAAGCACGTCGTTTCCTGCGTTTACACCGTAGAAGAAAATCTGATTGTCACCACCCGATCCGAGAAGATAGATAAAATCCGAAAAATGATTTTAGAGCTGCAGCTTGCGCATGCCCCGGATTCTCCTGAATTGCTGGAATTTGCCGAGGAGTATGGCGCGGACAAAGACCGTTTTGAAAAAGAGGCCTCATTTTGCATTCATTGTGGACTGTGTGTGAGATACTGTGATGAGGTCAAGAAAAAGAATGCTGTTGGTTTTGTTGACAGAGGAATAAGAAAAGAGATCAGTTTTATTCCGGAAATAGCCGCCAAAGAGTGCTGGGACTGCAAAGAATGTTTTGAGCTTTGCCCTACAGAAGCCCTACAAGCCGCTTTCGTTTTAGTCAAATCGCTCATTTCTCCCCCACCTTCTCTCGAACCCAAGTCAGAGAAATAAATTTGGGGTCGGGCCGCAGTAACGGCTTGAGATTATAAGGATTACCTTCCAAAAAGGGCTCTATTTTGTGGCTATATTGATGTTTTTAAGGGCAAAAAGAGAGATATAGGATCTGTTGTGGCCAAAGCGGGTTTCGGTACGAAGCTTTGGGAAGACGAATTTGTGGGATGTTGGGAGGTTAGCAACTTAGAAAACGATTAAATTCCTATATGGACGATTTAGACCCCAAAAAGAGCCTTATAGGCCCTGAAAACACTTAAAATTATGCCTCTTTTTCTTAAATATCAAAAGGATAGGACGGCCCGACCCAACTCACAACTTTCGGTTACTATTGCCCTTGGCTGTAAAATCCTTCAATTTTTTTAATATAGTCAGGATCCAATCCAAGCTCCCGCGCACCGCTGAGCATGATGTCCACATATTCGCGTGAAGGCGTAAAAGGGCCTTTCGGTTCAAGCACCCGATATAAATCAGCCGGATGGAATTCGCCGTCTTCACCCAGCACCAGAAAGGTCTCCCGTTTATACCTACCTTTGTATATACCTTCGATGTTATCGAGCGTTATGAGCTCCTGCTCGGGGACCTCGTAAAGGGCACCGTGAACGAGTTCACCGGGGGCCTCCATAATGCCGCTACAGCCGCCCTGCCATTTTTTCGACAAGAAAGGGAACTGTACTTCATAATTGGGCAGGTACCCCTTCATGGCAAACTTTGCACTCGGAAGCATTTTTTTGAGAAAATCGAACTTTAGGTTCGATCCATAACCAAAATGATACATGTTTTCTTCCTCCTTTGACCATCATTTGGTAAAACAACGCAAAAAAAGTAACAAAAATAGTCACAATGGTAAAGGTTTTATAACAAACGGCGCAAGGGTTAGAAAAAGAAAGGGTTCAGATCTTTGAATTTGAAAAAGTAATATAAATGAAAAATAAAATCTCAAGTTCAAAGATCTGATTTTCTCAATTGAGGGAATGCCGTGATTAAAGATTAGCTAACGCCATCATTAAAATCCAAAAACTATGTAAATCAGCTATGAATCCACACTTTAGCAAATACGCAATACCTGCGTATTGCCAATCCTAATCTTCAACGTGCTGGTAACCTTGTGAACAATTAAAAATTAAAGTTTTACCAAAGCCTTTTATTGGCAAAGGCCTTTCCGGAATGGGATTTTAGGTATTTTTCAAAAGCCAGGGCAGTGGATCTGTCTTTGAAGGCGAGATAGGTGATTAACTCCCAAGGCTTGTCTTTGGACGTATGTGGAGATTGGCCGTGGTTGTGAGAGATTAATCGGGTTTTAAGATTTTCAGTAAAACCGATGTAAGTTTGATTGGGATTCGGAATACTGCGAATTTTAAGCGTTGTCTAATTTTCCACGGCCTGCCATGCATAGCCTGTAAGGCGAAGCATGGTGGAGGCGGTGGGAGTCGAACCCGAGGCGGGTACTACAACCATAAGGGTTTACGATGATTTACCGAATGTTTACCGAATAATCGATATTTTAATGCTCGTTATTAAAAGTCCATTCAAAGATTAAAATATGATTTTTCACCAAGCTTATGTTTTCACATTTTTATTTCTATAATATTTCCTGCTAAAGATATGTCATACGAAATCTAAAACTTTAATCCTCCTAATTTCTTTAATATTTGAAACTGATATCCTCAATAAATGATAATTCATATAGCTTTCTCTTTAAGATAGAATTCAGAAAAACTTTTAAAAAAATCTTGACAGTCGATACCACAATGTGGCATTCATAAAACAGTTCTTTTACACATTGAAAGGCAATAATTTTTTCATTCTGAAACTAAATCTCTTTTGAAACAATCACTCACGCTGACATAGCAGCTTGTCTTCTTAGACTTTAATTAGATATTAGCGAAAGGTGACTCATCATTCTAGAAGAAAGATCAACCAATGAATAGACCTAATAGGAGAGGTGTGTCCTTATAGAAAGGGGGTGCAGCCAGGGGAAAACTCATACGACTTTTGCTCAATGATTGCAACAGCTAACAATCAAAGGAGATGCAAAATGAAGAAGTTAAGCGTAATTTTAACAACTTCGGTGATTCTGGTTTTAACAATGATATTCATCACAAACACTCCGGCACAGGATACAAACCCCAGAATATATATGGACAATGCAGATCAAAGCTGGCCATCGATATCTGGATTAATAATTGCGCACCACGACTTACCAATCGAGCCTGATCCCTGGGACAATTTAGACATCTATGAAATCTCTGACTTCATCGATGAATCTATTAAAAACGGGACCTTACTTGGCTACGGCTCCGGCTCTTTAGCTGATAAGCGGTTGAACATTCTAAAAGACAAAATTGATACAGCAGCAAATATCCTCGAGAGCGGGACGTTCGAGGAGGCTTGCCAGTATTTATTAGACGCTTATTTAAGTACTGACGGCTTGGGTCAAACTCCTGATCTGGTATATGGGCAGGCCGCATCCGAACTTGCAAAGAAGATCAAATTAATGAGAGTAGAAATTATCGGGTGTGAATAAAGTAGTGATAGAATATATAAAACCTGTAAAGCTTGAATATTAGAATAGCTTCAATAATTCCTCAGGTTGTATGGATATTAGTTGGTAATCCTCATTCAGGAAAGTGAATCTCTCCAATCACTTTTTTTCAAGATTCACCATTAATAATCACTGCTGGATCGACCTTAAAAAGCAAAAGAGGAGGTCAAAATGAAAAAGGTAGTTTTTTTTGTTTCTGTTGCAGGCCTTTCATTTTTATTGATTTTTGGATTCGGATACAGTTGGTCTCAGTCGACAAAGACGCAAATGTCAGAGAAAGGGAATCTGGCCTTAAATGATTACGCTTCTCCTCCAAGTTCCCTCGATAGCTTATATCCACCCAATAAGAATGAGCCCGTATATCTCTTAAAAATGTTTGAATTGGGCACATTCTTTTCGGGTATTGTTGCAGATTTGTTTGAAAATGACGCTCAGAATGCTAAAGGCAATTTTGAAAAGTTTAGGGAAAAGTACATTGAGGTTTCGAAATTGGTACCGGAATGGGAGAAAGACTATCCTATGGATCGTCTGGACGAACTTAAAATTGCTCTTGATACTGGAACTCAAGGAAAAATAATGGCAGCAACCGAAAAAGTGTGTGAAACATGTCATCAGTGTCACGTCTCAAATATGGCCAAAGTTCAACAAAAGTACCACTGGGGTGATTTTGAAACAATCAAAATAAAAGACCCCTTGACTAATGAAGAAGTAGGCTTCAGCCAGCTTAAACAGGGGTTAAATGTAAATTTCGTAGCAATTGGTCTTAATATTAAGCAAGGTCAAAAGGAAAATGCCAGAAAACAGTTTCAAGCATTTAACGCAAGATTTCGAGCCCTTGGGAGCACTT
Source organism: Desulfobacterales bacterium (assembly GCA_050116155.1). Taxonomy (GTDB): domain Bacteria; phylum Desulfobacterota; class Desulfobacteria; order Desulfobacterales; family JAHEIW01. The sequence goes on along the minus strand of JASFPE010000056.1, from coordinate 3,723 downwards.
GCCAGAACTGTCACAAGAAGAGAGAAATTAAACACTATGTCGATCAGAGAGTATCTTCTCTCATTGAAAATATTGAATTGGAACTAAGTCGATCTGCCCACGACCAAAATGTCGTCTCATCCCTGACCCAGAAAATTGGAATGGAAAGTTGCTTTAAATGTCATTTGGTTCATATCCCATCTGCCTTTGCCAAATTACAGTGGAAGAAATAAGCAAAATTCACAATTGCTTTACCTGTTTATTTGGTACGCTTACATCTTGGATACCTCAAAACTACGACAGATAGGATAAATATAATGAAATAACAAAAAAATTTTGGTTTCTTATGATGGAATAGGGAATGGTATCCCGAAGCATCAGTTTGCGTCTAAAACGAGATTTCTACACGATTACTAATGTTGTGCAATAACAAGGAAATTATCATGAACAAGAAAAAAGCATTGTATAGAGCCAATAAACTTCTTAATCAAGTACACAAATTGGCACAAGAAGAAGAACGTTCTTTTCTGACCTTAAGAAAAAAGCCGTTCGCAGAACTAAGCTTTGATTGCCTAAATTTAAAAGAGAAAATTATAGCAGAATCAGAAAATTCTGGTACTCTACTTGTGGATCAAAAGAGTGTTGAAGATAAACTTATGTCACTCGAAAGGAAATTAGCCAGACTGCAGGGCAAGACACGGTGGAGACTTGGGATACAGCTCAAAGTTGGTTGTGGTGTTGCTGAATAAAATTGTAGAAAAGGGCGAGCAAATTATCAAGGCCATTTAATATGTGCCCAACAACGCCATTAACTCGGACAGCAAAAAGCTTCGCTGCTTCGTCGCGCCACTTTTTGCCGCCGATTATCTCAAATGTTAGGAATACTTATAACTCCAACGTACTACATTCTTAAGACATACCATGGCAACTCAACTATTAAATGCTGACGAAATGCTGGCGTCAGTTCAAGAGCTTTCGGGACACAACAATATCGTAAGCACCCAAAGATATTACAAGGTTTCAAATGAAAAGGCTAGAGCAGATTCTTTTTATATTCAGCCCTCACAATTGATAACTTAATTTAGGGACGATTATTTTTTCAACTTAAGATCGCATTATTTCATTTCCATATTCTTTCCTGCAAAAGATTTGTCATACGATATTTAACACTTTAAGCCTGCTTATTTCAGCAATATTTGAAACTGAAATCCTCAATATTTGAATTTTATCGGTAAGACGTAAATGGTAAAATTCAGCCTATTGTAAAATTTATTAGATTGCCATATGTAATTCACAGTCCTGATGCCCCACGTCATGGGTATGCTGGAGCGAATTGCTTCAGAAAAGGCACCCTGACGGGCCATTGATGATGAACATAAATCTGCAAATAAACGATTTATCGCCCCCTATCTAGGGGAACCGAAGCCTGAAATATTGTCGGAAATGAAGCAGCGATATTCAAGAAATGGTCACTTTTAAATAAGGAGGTAATAGCTATGGAACTTGGACTCAAGGATAAGGTAGCATTAATAACAGGCGCAAGCAGGGGGATTGGAGCTGCTTCCGCAAAGGCCATCGCGCATCATGGCGCAACAGTGGTCATCAATTACATAAAAAGCAAAGACAAGGCTGAAGAACTTCTTGATGCCATCAAAAAAGCTGGCGGCCACGGTATGGTGTTTCAAGCAGACGTAAGGGATCAAGGTGCGGTAAATGACATGGTGGAATCTACCCTTAAAGAATTCGGCCAAATCGATGTACTTGTCAATAATGCGAACATTAATTTTCCGATTAGGCCTTTTATTGAACTAACATGGGATCAAATAGAGGCTAAAATTTTAGGCGAAATGAAGGCCCTCTACAACTGTTCCCGGGCAGTATTGAAGAATATGCTTAATAGAAAATCAGGGAAGCTGATATTTGTCAGCAGTTCCCTGTCCCGGTTTCCCGGATTTGGTTTTTCGGCCCATGCTGCGGCGAAATCTGCAATGGATAGTATGGCAAAAGTTATGGCTATGGAACTAGGCCCCTCGGGTATCACCGTTAATGTGGTCGGTCCCGGTTTGACCCTAACAGATGCTACAGCCGGACAACCCAAAGAAGTGCATGAACAGGTAGCTGCAATAACTCCGCTCAGGCGACTGGGTCTGCCTGACGATATTGCGGGTGTTGTTTTATTTTTAGCCTCATCTTTATCAGATTACCTTAATGGCGAATACGTACCTGTGACCGGCGGAAGTTTTATGATTTAGCTAAAAAAGGAGGTGTCTGAATATGGCCCAAATGAAATATTCCAAAATAAAAGTCACTGTAGACTCGGTTGCTGGCAAATGTCCATTGGGCAATACACCAGGAAGAGAATTTTTAATAGAACGAACGACCCCTGCCGGAATGTGTCTGAGTGCATTTAATTCGATCAATCCTGCCATCCAGGTATTACGATATGGCGGCAGCTTTCCCTGGGAAAAAAACCCCGATGAGGCTTATATCTGCTGCCCGGATCATTTGAACCGCACGGTTTTTAAAATTGAAAGAGCAGGAGAAGTGGTCATTTAAAAATGATATAATGAAAATTTATCGGGGAGTCTGAACATGAAAGTGCTTCTGATATCTGCCAACACAGAACAAATCAACATGCCGGTGCTGCCCCTGGGGATGGCCTTTGTGGCTAAAGCCGCAGAAGATGCCGGTCACGAGGTCTCACAAATAAACCTGATGGCAGAACAAGAGGCGTTGCGAACCTTAGCAGAGCGCATTCAGCAGGTTCAACCGGACATCATCGGTATATCCGTCAGAAATATAGATGATCAGAATTCCTTACAGCCTCGGTTTCTTCTAGAACCGGTGATTTCTATCATTGCTGCATGCAGACAGAATTCTGAGGCCAAAATCGTCCTCGGTGGCGCCGGCTACAGCATTTTCCCCAAAGAGGCATTATCATATCTCGCTGCCGATATGGGTATCCAGGGAGAGGGTGAACAACCCTTTGCCATGCTTCTGGACCGGATAGATAAGAATGAAGATTTAACAAGTATACCCGGCCTGTATCTCGCCGGCCAAAGCATCACAAACCTGCCCGATACTTTCAGGAAAATAGATCAGAATCTTTATCCTCAACCTGATAAGCATATCTTTTCATTGGAGCATACTGGAGAAGAGGTCATCTGGTTGCCGTTTCAAACTCGTAGAGGTTGTCCTTTAAATTGCAGTTATTGTTCAACGCCTATGATCGAAGGGAAAACCACTCGCAAACGTTCTATAGGTTTTATCATCGACGCCCTGTCTGCGTATGCGTCTGCCGGGTTTGATCATTTATTTTTTGTGGATAACACCTTCAACCTGCCACCAGGATTTTCAAATGATCTTTGCGATCAAATGATCGAAGCCGATTTGAATATTAGCTGGAGATGTATTCTATATCCAGGAAAGGTGGAAAAAGAACTCGTAGAAAAAATGGCACAATCCGGTTGCGTCGAGGTTAGCCTGGGAATGGAAAGCGGATCGGATACCATACTGAGAAAGATGAATAAGCAGTATCGCACTGCAGACGTGAAACATGCTTCTGATCTGCTAAATAAAAGCGATATCCTCCGTATGGGATTTTTACTTTTGGGCGGTCCGGGTGAAACCAGGCAAACTGTGCTGGAAAGTCTTGAATTTGCAGATTCTCTTGCACTAGAAATGGTTAAAGTGACGATTGGCATTCGCATTTATCCGAACACCAAATTAGCCCTCCATGCGAAG
>JASFPE010000055.1:0-17247 GCA_050116155.1 Desulfobacterales bacterium | reverse complement strand
GAAAATTACCCGAAGAGATATGGAGGCGTTTCTAAATACGGTCCTCTTTTAGGTTTCGGGTTTCGGGTGTCAGGTGTCAGGCTAAAAAGCATGGGGCATGGGGCATAGGGCATGCTGTAAAGGATAAAGGATACAGGGTCCGAAGTTACGCTACAGATTTTATGTTTTGTTTTCCGCATTCCCAATTCCGAATTCCTGAATTCGCAATTCCTCAATTATTTATCCTGACACCTGAACACTGACACCTGAAACCATAGACATTGTGTTTTTTAAAGAACTCAACTGACCTAAAATATACCAAATTCCTTTTGAAATCTTTTTGTGGGACATGAAACTAGTGGTCTTCCTCGTAAGGTAATATATGCAGGCTTTTTTCCTGAAAACTTATCGACACTTCTTCTCCCGATTTAAACACCATATGTTCCTGTGGATTCGCAATTTCCACGGTGATGATGTCTTCGGCCACCTCGACTTCATAAACCATCTGTGAACCCAGGTAAACCGCCTCCTGGACGGTACCGGTAAGGGTATCCGGTCGCGTTGGCTCCAGGTTTATGGACTCGGGGCGCACGACCAAAAGCACTCTCTGTCCTTCTGAAAAGGATCCCGGTTCGACCAAAACCTGAAATTTTTTACCGACGATATCGAGCACAATTTCATTGTTAGAGGTCACGCTTCCCACATGACCTTCCAGAAAGTTGGCCTTGCCAATAAAATCAGCAACAAAACGATTTGCCGGTTTGGCATAAATTTCCTGGGGGGAACCAATCTGCATAATTTTGCCCTGATGCATGATGACCACCCGATCAGAAAGGGTCATGGCTTCCTCCTGGTCGTGGGTCACATAGACGGATGTAATGCCCACCCGTTGCTGAAGCTTGCGGATTTCCAGACGGGTGGATACCCGCAGCTTGGCGTCAAGGTTAGACAGCGGCTCATCGAGTAAAAGCACCTTGGGCTCCATCACCAGAGATCGGGCCAGGCTGACTCGCTGCTGCTGGCCCCCTGAAAGCTGAGCCGGAGAGCGTTCGGCCAGCCCCTCCAGTCCGACAAGCTGCATGATTTTCTCGGTCTGCCCACGAATATTCTCGGCCGATTGCCGGCGTATTTTCAATCCATAGGCAATGTTCTCAAAAACCGTCAGGTGGGGGAAGAGTGCATAATTTTGAAAAACCATGGTGGTCGGCCGCTGATTGGGTGGCGTGGTGCTAACATCTTCACCATCAATCCGAATTACACCGGATGTGGGCAGCTCAAAGCCGGAAATCATTCTAAGTGTTGTTGTTTTTCCACAACCGGAAGGCCCCAAAAGCGTAACCAGCTCGCCTTCCCGCACTTCAATATCGACATTATCAACAGCCTTAAATGCATTTTCACCGCTTCCAAACACCTTAACAAGGCTTTCAAGAACAAGATAATCTTGTCGCATATCTTATCCCCCCCTTGACCCCGTTAAATCCACCGCCTTGCGGGGAGGCCGCCAGAGGCGGCATTTAACAGGGTGAATCCCCTCCCACTAGAGACTGTGTCTTAATTAAAAAAAGCGCTCAAATTCTGCCTGTCATGCCGGACTCGATCCGGCATCCAGTAACACAATAGTCTAAAAAAGCACTGGATTCCGGGTCAAGCCCGGAATGACAAGAACAGCAAATACGTGGTTTTAATAATTACGACACAGTCTCCGCCTAAGGGATGATAAATCGGTTTCCAGATGGAAACTAATTAACAATACTTATGGTTCTTGCGCCCTTGCCGATCCGACCGACCAAAAGCTGAATAATACTTAAAGCGATAAGGACAATCACAATCAAAAGCAGGCTCATGGCGGCTGCCTGGGCGTATTGACTGTTGTCCACAAAACCCAGGATGGCCACGGTAATCAGATTCCAGTCACCCGACACCACAAAGATAATCGCACTGATGGCCGTCATGGCTTTGACAAAGCTAAAGGCCAGGCCTGAAAAAAAGGCCGGTGCGATCATGGGTAGTGTTATTTTTCTAAAGGTTTTATTGCTATCCGCACCCAGATCCGTGGACGCTTCCTCGATTGAAGGATCGATCTGTTGCAGCGCGGCAATGCCAGCGCGGATGCCCACCGGCATATTTCTAAAGATTAGAAGCGTCACAATGATCCAGGCCGTTCCAGTCAATACGAATGGAAACAGTGCAGACTTCTGGTTAAAGGCCAGGATATACCCGATGCCCACGACAGTACCCGGAACCGCAAAGGTCAACATGGAAACAAATTCCATGGTGGTGCGCCCGATGAATTTCTTGCGGATAACGAGAAAAGCGATAAACATCCCCAAAAGCCCGGTGATCGGTGTCGCCCAGGTGGAAACTTTCAAAGAATCAAATATATAACCCTTGCCCACCTGAAACATCTCCACATAGTTATGGAATGTAAGGGTTGCATCAACACCCCACAGCTTCTGGAAAGAACCCCAGATAACCATTCCGTAAAAAAGGAAAACAATCCCGGTAAAGAAGAGACAGGCCGCATAGGTCGGCAGTTTGATATACCATTCCAGGCGCTGGATGGTTGCACTGGTCGGTTGACCGGTAACCGTGACATAGGATTTTCTGGCAACCCAGTATTTTTGGATGAAAAATGCGGTGACCGTGGGGACCAGGAGAAGGATTGCCAGAGTGGAACCCCTGGAAATATCATACATACCGGTAATCTGTAAAAAAGCCTGGACGGAAAGGACCCTGAAATTTCCGGATAAAATCATGGGATTCCCGAAATCGGCCATGGACTCGATAAACACCAGAAGCCAGGCACTGGCAATGCCGGGAACGGACAGTGGCAATGTGACGGTGGCAAAGACTCTGGCCCTCGAGGCTCCCAGATCCATAGCGGCCTCTTCCAAAGCGGGATCGATGGCCTGCAAAACTCCGTAGAGCACAAGAAAAGCGATGGGGCCGTAGGCGATGGTCTCTACCAATACAAGCCCGCCCAGCCCATATATCGAGTACTCCCCGATAATCCGGCTTAGGTAGGGAGTCAGGCTGCCTGCTCTTCCAAAAAGCAGAATCGCTGCCAGGGCAACCACAAACGGCGGTGAAATAATCGGAAATGTGGCCGTCATCCGGAAGAAGCGCTTAAACGGTATGGGCGTCCTGGTTATGGCATAGGCAAAAACGAAGCCCAGGATGGTTCCCGCCGTGGCCGCCAGCACACCCAGAATCATGCTGTTTATAAAGGGCTGAAAATAGTACCTTTTTGAAAAAATTGCCAGATAGTTAGAGAGGTCGAATTGCTTGTCGACAATCAAACTTGTCTTGAAAACCATGAATAAGGGAAAGAGCACAAAGATCAATAAAAAATAGAAAATAGCGATAATGAACACCAGAAGCAACGGCTCTTTCCAGATGAGTCGCAAGTTTCCGATGATCTCCTGCCTTTTTCTGTTCGTCTCTTCCATGCTGATCCTCAAATAGTTGGGAATAACAAAAAATCCCTGCCGCCGGGTGTATCGGCAGCAGGGACTATTTCAGGTGACAGCTTTCCATTTACTTACCGATCCGGTCTCTCCATGCCTTGATCATCTTGCCTTTATTCTGGCCAGCCCAGATATGGTTGTAATCGATCAGTTTAACCTGATCGAGGGTAACGGAACCTTTTCCGACAGTCGCTTTGGGATTAACGGGCAGACGGTTATATTTTTGAAAGAGATTCTGTGCTTTTTTGGTGAAGCACCAGTCAATGAATTGTTTTCCCAGTTCCGGTTCGGGGCCACCCTTGATCAAAGATAGTCCGCCGATTTCATAACCGGTTCCCTCTGCAGGAAACGTCATCACCACCGGGTATCCCTTATTGACACCCTTGGCGAGAATATCATGCGAAAACGCGATTCCCACGGCGACTTCCCCCAAACCGGCCATGGGGATACACCCTGTTCCCGATTTGGTGTACTGCAGAATACTTTGTTTATCAAATTTCTCCCACCAGTCGAGGGTTTTTTCAAGGCCGTGCATCTGGATCAGGGTCGCATAGGTTGTATAGGCGGTACCGGAAGTATAAGGATAGGCCATGGCAACATTTTTTGAAAAAGCGGGATTCAGAAGATCATCCCAGGAAGTCGGAGCCTTAACATTCTTTTCTTTTAAGAATTTGGTATTGGTAACAAATCCGATGGCTCCGGAATAAAACCCTGTCCAGGCCCAATCCTTGGCATGCAGCGCCTCCGTCAGTTCGAAATCTGTTTTGGGCTTGTAAGGGGCCAGCAATCCTTTTGAAGCCGCATTTATATGGGAGGTATTAGATCCGGCATGCCATACCGTGGCTTGCGGGTTTGCGGCTTCAGCTTCAACCCTGGCCAAAACTTCACCGGAAGACATTCTGACAAATACGACATCGATTCCAGTTTCTTTTTCAAATGCGTCGATATAGTATTTTGCTTCTTCAGTATCGAAGGCTTCGTAAATATGAAGCACCTTTCCGGCTGCATGCACAGCTGTAAAACCGAAAAAGACGAAAACTGCAACAACCAGCAACGTAAACATCTTTGTTTTCATACGAACCTCCTTTCTTGAAAGATTTTTCTGGGATCCCTAATCTAAATGCCTGCCCCAGTATATATTGCTTATTATTGGTGTCAAGATATTTAACCTTTTTAATACGAATGGACACGATACCGGCAGAGATAATTTAAGATGCGTCATCCCTTAAAAAAATGTTCGCGCCAATCATGCAGGTTAAATTTCTATATCGAGACCGGACTGCTGAAAAATGGGTCGCAGATAATCCAGGCTTTGCCGACCGGCTTCCTCAGGCATATCTACATAAGGGTAAAGTTCCAGGCTAATATCTCCCTGGTATCCCAAACGCTTCATGGTATCAAAAATCTCCGGAAACTGAATGGCTCCCTGACCGGCAATCAGGTGATCGTGAGTCCGGCTGGGTGCGATATCCTCTATATGCACATGGCCCACCCATTCGAAAAGCTCTTCAAAAGCAGCGTTAGGGTCTTCTCCGACACAGTAAAAGTGTCCGATATCCAAATTTAATCCCACCCAGTCTGATTTAACATCTTTGATAAAGGACTTGAACTCCTGAGTCCTTTCTATCAGAAGGTCCGGCTCGGGCTCCACCAGGACTTTAACTCCCAGTTCTTGCGCCAGGGGGATAACGCGTTCCAGTCCCTGGTGGAACAGGGATATGGCCTCCTGCCTGGTGATGTTGCCCAGCGGTCCACCCGGTGGGACTGAAATGGTTTTACATCCCAAATAATCCGCTACCCGCAGGCTTTCGAGGGTGTGGCGGATGCGTATCTCTCTTCTATCCTCCTCGGGTTCAATCCACGATGGGAGATAGGTATCGCCGACGGCAAACAGGGTGAAACTGTTGATATTGATTAGCTCGAGGGCGTGTTCAGCGATTGTCTTTTTGAGGCGAGCCAGATCCTCTTCTCCGAAATCAGGAGGATAGAGATGCGGCCGGTCGCCCATAATCTCGACGCCCCGAAAACCCAAACCAGCGATTCGCTCTATGGCTTCAAGCAGGGAGAACTTGACAAAGGCGTTGGTGCTGTATCCGAAAATCATACTGCGCTCCTTTCATCCACTCATCGTTGTCGGTGACGTTATTTCTATGTCTCGAAATATTTATAATATATTGAAAGCATGCCACCATATAATAGTCTCTACCGGAAAAGCAAGTTCTTAATATTGACTATTCTCCGGTACAGGTATATTCTATTTTTGTTCCGGTTAATCATAATCCTGACAGGTTCAATACTACTTCTCATTTAATTGATCTTCAGGAGATCTTGCTGCTGCGGGAGGCTACTACCATTTTTTTCCAGCGCAATCGCCGGTACCGTTAGAAAATATTGATTATTTTAATGAGATGAACCATGTCAGAAAGTATTGATAAGCAAGCGCTTGATTTGGTGCTGGTCGGGGCGATTTCCAAGGATGAGAATATCTACACAGACGGAAATGAAAAGTCAATCGGTGGTGCAGTTACCTACGGTGCTTTTTCAGCCAAACGTTCGGGTAGCCACGTGGGCATCATCACCAAATTAGCTGAGGAAGATCACCACTTGCTCGATCAGTTTGGGGATGAACAAATTCCGGTCTGGGTACTGCCTTCAAAGCAAACAACTTCCATTCGAAATGTGTATCATTCCAGCGACAAGGAGTCTCGCACCTGCACGTGTCTGGCAGCAGTTGATGCCTTTTCCCCGGAAAACTTACCCGATATCTCCACTAAGATCATCCATGCCGCGGCCTTGATCAATGGAGAGATTCCGCTACAAACCCTGCAATCCATGACCCGCATTGCTGAAGTAGGTTTGGACATCCAGGGTTTTATGCGCGTTTGCCGGGATTCAAAAATGGTTTTAGAAAAACCGGATGAACTGGCCCAGGCATTAAAATCGGTTACTTACCTGAAGACGGATGCGAGTGAAGCCGAAATTTTCACCAACAAAACGAATCTGGCCGAAGCCGCTCTGGAAATGGCCACGATGGGCCCCAAAGAGGTGGTGATATCTCACAACAAAGAACTCGTGCTTGCCTGCCAGGGAAAGATACACCGGGCGCCGTTGACCCCGCGCAAAATCAATGGGCGCACCGGAAGAGGAGATACGTTGTTTTGCAGTTATCTGGCTCGCCGAACGCAGGGTGATGAGCCCTTCCAGGCTCTGCAATTTGCCGCGGCTCTGGTGTCGCTGAAATTGGAATCGTCAGGCCCTTTCCGGGGCACTTTGGAAGACGTAATGTTGAAAATGACAGCTTCTGTTTGAGTCTATCTAAAAATCGTTAAACCCAAGGAGAGTAGAATGAAATATGGTCTGAACATCCGCCAGGATGGTGCCCTGGACCTCGTGTCTGTTGGCGCCCTTATCCATCGCCTGGATCCGGGGATCATCCCTTTCCGCAAAGCAACGGCATGCCAAATTCATGTCAGTGGCGGCGAGTTTAATGTTGCCGCCAACCTGGCCGACTGCTTCCGCCTGCGGACCGGCATCGCCACGGCAATGGTAGATCATCCTCTCGGCGATCTGGTCGCCGAACGGGTGAAAGCCATGGGTGTCAAGCCCTTTTATAAACGTTTCGAACACAACGGGGTCAACGGCCCGAATATCGCCACCGTTTACAGCGACCGTGGCCAGGGCGTGCGTGCGCCGGTGGTCTTTTACAACCGTTGTAATGAGGCGGCGGCCTTGCTGAAACCGGGTGATTTCGACTGGAACGCCGTCTTCGGTGCCGGTGTGCGGTGGTTTCACAGCGGCGGCATCTTCGCGGCGCTCTCGAAGACAACGGCAGAGGTAATTATTGAAGGCATGCAGGCGGCAAAGACTGCCGGTGCGGTTATTTCCTTCGACCTGAATTATCGGGAGAAACTCTGGAAGATCTTAGGCGGAGAGGATCGTGCCCAGGCGGTCATCGGGCGTATCGTGGAAAATGTCGATGTCCTTGTCGGAAACGAAGAAGATCTTCAGAAAGGTCTCGGTATCCCCGGCCCGTCGGTAGCTGCCAAGTCCAAACTCGACCCGAGTTCTTTTTTCGAGATGATCGATCGCGTCGTAGACCAGCATCCACAAATCAAAATCGTTGCGACAACCCTGCGTGAAGTTCACTCAACCAACCGACACAGCTGGAGCGCTGTAGCCTGGGTCAACGGACAACCTCACGTCGCTCCAACCTGCGAGCTCGACGTTCTTGATCGCGTCGGCGGTGGAGACGGATTTGCATCCGGCTTCTTCTACGGTCTTTTATCGGGCGAGGCACCGGAAGAAGCCATCAAACTGGGCTGGGCCCATGGTGCGTTATTAACCACCTTCCCTGGCGATACCACCATGGCAACCGTGGAACAGGTGAGGGCTTTTGCAAAGGGAGGTTCGGCACGGATTCAGCGTTAGGAGGTTCTGGGTTCAAAGGTTCAGATGTTCACGGTTCAGAGGTTCAGCGTTCAAAGGTTCAAAGGTTTAGAGGCTTAAGGCTCTGGATTCACCTCATATATGAACAATCCCAGAGATAGTAAATGTTCCTAATCAAAAGCCATATCAATCAAACGCTTTACGAAAACAGTGTAGCCTAAAAGTAGGGCCGGCCTCAGTGCCGGCCGAATTCAGGCGGGCACTGAGGCCCGCCCTACCACACATAAAATCCTACGGGCACGGTTAACGTAAAAAGAAACCCTGAACGGTGAACCCAGAACGCTGAACCTACAGTTCAGCTAAAAGCTTCTTTACATATCCAATCGAGTTCCTTAAGGCACTATCTAAATCGGGTTGCGGAAGGCATTCAAAGGATAAAAATCCATCGTATTCAACATCAAGCAATGCCTTGAGCACTTCACGGAAGGCGATATGACCCTGTCCGGGCCCCCATCGGTTGCTGTCAACCAGATGAACATATCCTAACAGGTTGCCAGCGCTACGAATACTGGCACCCATATCCACTTCCTCGATGTTCATATGGAACGTATCGGCAAGGTATTTCAGATTGGCAGCGCCGAGCTGCTCGATAACAGATAGCGCATCATCCGTCGTGTTGAGCCAATCACATTCATAACGGTTCAGCGGTTCCAGCAAGAGAGATACATCCACATCCGCAGCCGCACGACAACATTCTTTTAAACAGGCAAAGTGGTGCTCGCGGACCCGGGCGGCTTGGTCGGCATCGTTTCCAAGCTTCCCGTTGAGCACACCGATGGTCACAGCCGAGCCCAAACGTGCCGCCAGCTTAATATGCCCCTTGACGCGCTCGACGGCCTGCAATCGAACCTCGGCGTCGGCATCCGTAAACGTCAGACCGTCCATCCCCGCCGCCATGCCCGTACCCAGTGTTGTTACGGGCAGCGAATAGCGCTGAGACAGCTCAACAATCTCCTCCCAATCCACATCATGTGGATCACGCAAATGAACTTCAATGCCGTCGTAACCATATTGGGATGCCAGGGCAAAAGATTCAGATATGGGGCCACGCAACAGGATAGGGGCAAAAGGTGCTTCAGCGGGAGTTGCCGTTACGGTTAGTTTCATCATAAATCACCCATGTTTTTTGAACCGCAGAATATCGAATATCCAATATCGAATTTCGAATGATCACCTTCGAAATTCTGCGGTTCCTTGTTCGATATTCGATATTTTTAGACAGTTACTATCTGGCACCATAACACACTGTATCAAGTGTGGGCACGGATCACCCCTTCAAGGGGGAGGACTATTGACTGGATTGCAGAGATTATTGGACAGCCTATTCAGAGAAGTCATACGGCAAACCTTACAACACAGCTGTAATTTTGCATTCTTTGCGGTCTGTCTGAAGCAATATGATATTATCCGGGACTTTCTCCAGCCCAATTCTTTTCGTGATGATCGGTGTCATATCCATGCCGGCTGCCATGGCCGAAATCACCCGGGGAAAAGTTCCGTGTCCCGAATGTCCCTGGGATCCCACGATATTGGCCCGGCGGACTTGAAAAACTTCTCCGGTAACCGGTATTTTTGTGTCTGCCCGTGCCACGATGACAACGGTGGTATTCAATGCCCGGCCGTTCCAGATCACATCTTCAATATCACTCCAGACCACGTCCGGAAGTCCGGTAGCTTCGAGGACAAGATTCACGCCACCTCCATGGGTAATGTCCAGGACCTGTTCAGCCGTATTTCCATCGGCGGGGTCAATCACATGGCTGGCTCCCAATTTCTGGGCCATCTCAGCCCTTTCTTTGGATGGCTCTGACATGATGACCTTACTGGCTCCGGCCGTTTTCAGCACGGCACAAGCAGCAGCACCGATCGGGCCGCCGCCCAGAATCCAGACCGAATCACCGGGGCGAATGCCCCCGCCGCGTTCGATGACCGCGTTGTATGCAACACTGCTGGGTTCTACCAAGCTGCCCAGCAGGAATGCTTTTTCCTCATCGTAACGATCTACGAGTTCCTGCAGGCTCCAGCAGTACTTCGCATCCAGCGCAATATAGTCAGCAAAAGCACCATCTATGGAAAAACCGATTTCCTGAAGACGTTCGCAGTGGTTGGGATATCCGTCCGCACAGGGGCGACAGGTACCACACCAGGCCATTTCCTCTGCGCAGACAGGCTCACCAATATCAAACGGCAAATTCGTGCGGCGATTGATCGCATCATCGGCTGCCTCCACCACAATCCCGGAAAGTTCGTGACCCAGGGTGCACGGAAATGCTGTAAGTCCCGGATAGAAAATATATCCATCCGGCTTGGCCTGGGCCATGTGAACATCGCTGCCGCAAATACCACAAGCCTTTACCTTTACAATCACCTGTCCCGAACCAGGTTTTGGTACGGGTTTGTCAATCATTTCCAGGCGTGGATTTCTCCATACCTTGCTGCCAAGATAACTCAGCTTACCGTCAATATCCTTGTATCCAAGCTTGAAATCAGGCTTGGGCTCCCAATCTGCGAAAAGTGTTATGGTTTTCATCGTATCCATAGTTATGCTCCTTTAGTGTAAGATGTTATAAACCAGTTTAAACTTTACACTGCTGAAAGGGACCGACTTTGATGAAGGCAGAATATCACCAAAAGACAGCAACGTGTCAAGGCAATAATCGCCGTCATCAATAGTCAACGCGCATAAAACGATCTCGATCTTTTAGCTTTAATGCGTCGTATTTTAGACAAACTTGACTTAAATCTTATTCCATAATACCTAACCCGGACAAGCCGGAATTGACTATTGAATATTGTATATTGAATATTTGGTGAAAATGTCCCAATATAATTTTCTTTCCACAAACTGCACAAAAATAACTTTTAAAGACCTATATCTTGTATGAGGGATGTATGATACATCGATCAAACTTTAGCTTGAACAGAATCCTTTTCCCAGACTCAAGCCTTGAAGAATTTTTTAAGACGATATCGGATATGGGCTTAAATAAAGTTGAGTTACGCAACGATCTTCCGGAAATGGGCATCATTGATAATTATTCGCCCGAAGAGGTCAAGGGTTTATCGGAGAAGTACGACATAAAAATTCTCACGATTAATGCTTTGCAAAAATTTAATCTGGGTGCCGTCTTGCCGAAAGCACTGGCAGAATTAAAGGAATTGATCAAACTCGCTGTTGCCATCGATTGTGCCGCCATCGTGCTGGTTCCCAACAATAATGTTGATGATGATAGGGAATCAGAACTAATCATGCAGGAAACTGTAACAGCCTTAAAATCCTTTGGACCGTTATTTGAAGACAATGGTATCTTAGGATATTTAGAACCATTGGGATTTAGGCAATGCTCTTTACGTTCAAAAGTCACCGCCATGCAGGCGATCCGAGAATCCGGATTCCACAGCTATAAAATTGTACACGACACGTTTCATCATTACCTGGGACCCGATACCGATGATATGTTCCAGAAAGAATATGATATCTTCTACACCGGACTCGTTCACGTATCTGGCGTAGAAAGTGATATCCCAACCCATCAATTTAAGGATGATCAGCGCATCTTAATCACTGAAAAAGATCGTCTGAAAAACCTTGAGCAGCTGGAAGTGCTCCTTAAACTGGGCTATAGCGGAGATATTTCCTTTGAGCCGTTTGCCAGCGAGGTTCAGACAATGGAAAATGAAGCGTTAGAGGCAGCGATTCATCAATGCATTGATTATATGATTAACCGCTTGAATTGAAGTCGGAATTCGGAAAAAACGTGTTACGCGTTGCGAGTCACGATGAGCGGACTTCGCGGTTCTCATATATTCTCGTTGTCTTTTTTCTTTACCGCGTAACTCGAACCACGCATCGCGCACCCTGATGTGAACCCTGAACCTCTGAACCTCTGAACCCAGAACCTTTTAATTACTAAGAACCGACAGTTGATCAGGATCCAGGTGAATTTTGACCGTTTCACCCGCAGTTCGTTTTCTGCGCACATCTCCCTTGGCCCTGATAAGGGAATGTTTAAGGTTGAGCTGGTAGTCGATTAATTCACCCACATAGGTAGCTCTGGCCACTGTGGCATCAAAGACATTTAAGGCTCCAGACAGGGTTGATGTCTGGGACTCTGAAATAAATTCGATATTTTCGGGTCTGACGGCAACATCCACTTCCTGGCCTTTTTCCAGCCCAATTCCTCTGCCGTGAAGGGTCAGACCATCATTCGTCCTCACCACCGTATAGTCGCCGGATATATCCTGGACTTTCCCGCGCATGAAGTTGGTCGTGCCCATAAAACCGGCGACGAATTTATTGGCCGGGCGGGAATAAATTTCCGATGGTGTACCCAGCTGCATGAGTCTGCCTTTATCCAGAACGGCGATGCGGTCCGAAATCACCATGGCTTCAGTCTGATCATGTGTAACGTAAATGGTGGTTATTCCATACTGTTTGTGTAACTGGGCGATCTCAAACCTCATCTGCTCTCTTAAGAGCGCATCCAGATTGCTCAACGGTTCGTCAAGAAGCAGAATGTCAGGCTCCAGCACCAGGGCTCTGGCCAGGGCGACCCGCTGCTGCTGACCACCGCTTAACTGCCGGGGATATCTTGTTTCGAGTTCCTCCAGCTTTACGATGGTCAGCCCTTCAGCCACCTTTTTTCGGATTTGCTGCTTGGAAAGTTTTTTCAGCTGCAGACCGAAAGCCAGGTTTTCAAATACGGTCATGTGGGGCCAGAGAGCATAATTCTGAAATACCAGCCCGATTCCCCTCTTCTCGGGGGGAATGTCTGAAATCTTGCGATCACCGATATAAATATCGCCGCTGTCCGGGCTTACAAATCCGGTGACAGCCCTCAATGTGGTTGTCTTGCCGCATCCTGAGGGACCGAGCAGTGTCAATAACTCCCCGTTTTCTACGAGCAAGTTCAAGTTGTCGATCGCTTTTAATTTCCCGTATGTTTTAACAATATTGACCAACCGCAGACTGGGCATTCGTGGAAATCCTCCGAATTTAATTCATCAAAAGTTATTTTGGTGCATTTTGTGACAGAAAAATTATATGGGAATCTCTTCGCCAATTTGGAATGATTGAATATTGTCGATTGAAGATTGAAGATTTAAGGGCCGCCTCTAGCGGATCATTTATAAAATAATCATAAAATGATGGGGCGACATGCGATACACACGCCGCGCAAGCTTTGGCGCTAGGTAGATGACATCCACAAATATTCAATCGTCAATATTCAATATTCAATTTTTCTTACCCCATCCCTCCAACGTACTCCGCTCTCAGCACACGCTGAATTAAAGCCATAAAAAGAATGCTGGGAATGAGCAGGATGATGGCAATCACAGAGGCAAATTGCATGTTATAGCCGCTGGAAGAATAAAGGGTCATGGGCAACGTATTCACAAAGGGCAAACCGACAAAAAAAGTTCCCGTAAACTCATCCAGGGAGGTGATAAAAACAAATACGGCACTGGCCAGCAACCCGGGCGCAGCCAGCGGAAGTGTGATTTTAAAAAAAGCTCTGAGCTTGCTTGCTCCCACACTCCTGGCAGCCTCCTCCATAGAGGGCGGAATCGATTTAAAGGTTGCATTGGTGATCCATACGCCGAACACCAGGCCGACCAGAATATGGACCAGAATCACGCCCTGTATGGTTCCGGCCAGACCGAATTTGGTAAAGATACGCAGAAGATTCACAAAAATCGGTTGCTGGGGAAAAGCATTCGGCATCAGAAATATAAACAGAATAAACGCGCCGAAAGGTATGCGGTACTTGGCCAGGGCATAACCCGCCGGAATGGCGATCAGCATCGAAATGACCACAACAATCACCGCGATCATCAGACTTAGAAAAAATGCCGGCACAATACTGACCGCTCCAATGGCCAGGCTTTTCTGTATCCCCACTGCCTGTTTCCAATAGTCAAAGCCTATCTTCTGGGGTAGCGTACTCGGCCAGTACCAGGTTTCGGCAACGGACCAAATGAACAGGCTCATCATGGGCCAGATAATGAGCAGAAAAACGAAAATCAGAAGAATGATTTCAAATGACACGATTAAAACTCTTTTGCTAAACATGTTTACTCCGCAACCGGCTTGACCTCGGCCATCTTCTGTACACTGGACCTCAGGTAGTAAATGGCAGTGAAGAAAACCAGGAAGTAGGAAAAAACGCCGAGGCTATTGGCGACACCGAAATCTCGAAAATAGTTGACCCGGTGGGCAATGTCCACGGTGATGGTCGTCGGGCTTTTTCCCCCGATCAGCATATATGGCAGCGTAAAGGTTCCAACGATCTGTGAATAAACCAGAACCAGAGCCACCATGATACTGGATTTACTCATGGGGATCAGAATCCGGGTGATGACTTTGAAGAGCCGGGCACCTGAACTACGGGCCGCCTCGATATAGCTGTCGTCAATCATCTGGAAGCCACCGTGGATGATGAGCACGGAAAAGGGTACCATTTTCCAGATGAATCCGAAGGAAAGACCCGAAAAATTAAAAAGCTGCAAAGGCTGATCGATATCGATCAGGCCAAACTTGGCCAGAGCGATGTTTAAAAGTCCGTGGGGTGCCAGAAAGCTGTTCATCATCTGGGCCACCACCACAAAGGGAATAAATATGGGTAGTTTATAGAGGCCGGATAATATACTGGAAATCGGGCTCTGTCTGAAGCGCAGGTATACGGCCAGCAAAATAGCCGCTGCACCCGTTACGGCTGTGCTAAAAACGGTCACGCCAAACGTGAAAACGATATCTTTCAGATACAGATCCCAGGTTTTGGCATAATTCGCGAAGGAAATGTTTCCCTGGGCATCGATCAGGCTCCGGGTGAACGAGGCAATAAAGGGGTAGGCGTACATCAGCAGCATGAAGCTGACTGCCGGAAACAACAACAGCAGGTAAGGAGGGAATATAAATCCCCTCCTTACTGAATTTTTGGCAACCATCTCCTACTTAACCCACTTTTCATAGCCTTCAAGAATCGCGCTGAAATAATCGGCCAGCGGGAAGGCCCTTCCCTTCTTGGCCAGATCTGCCGGTGTCACATCCCCATAAATCTTATCGAAGATATCCTGGGGGATGGAGCCCTTGAGATGCGATCCGTCTATACCGGGATACCAGTTGAATCTCTGAACGATTTCCTTGGCTTGAATGGCAGGACTGGTGATGAACTCGACGAATTTTTTGGCTTCCTCGGGATGGGCGGCTTTCTTGGGAATTACAAAATACATGGGCTGGCCGGGCATACCTGGTTCGGGCAGCACCATTCGGATCTTAGGATCCAGCTTGCCTTCATTCATAAAGGTAAAAAACATATCCACCCAAACCGGGCCCATCCAGATCTCTCCCCGGTTCAGGGCATCCAGCGTGCCGACGTTGCCGGCCGTAAAGGATACGTTCTTATTGAATTTGGCAAGGTCCTCAAAGGCAAATTTCCAGGAAGCCACCTCAGATTCCTCAAAAGGACCGGTGACAGCGTATTTTTCATATTTTCCCGACTTCCAGTAGACCCAGCCAACGGTGAAAGAAACACCCGACATTCCGCCCTTAATACCATTGTATCCGAATTTTTTCGGATTTTTTTCGACCCACTTTACGAGCTCATCATAGCTCTGGGGAGGATCTTTGACATAGGCCGGATTGTAAGCCAATGCGGTCTGGCTGTGGAACATGGGCATCACATAGCCTTCCACATTCACGCCCAGCGATGACTTGGCAAAGGGAGAGGAAATATACTGCCAGGTGTCGATGTCTTTGGCATAGGGCATCAGCAGGTCTTTTTCCATGGCCCATTTCAGGAAAATCTGATGAACCATGGCCACGTCAACATCCCAGGCATCCTTGCCGGACTCGCTTTCCGCCAGGACCTTTTCAAAGATCCTCTGGGAGCCTGCATTGCCGGGACCCGTGTGAACCGTCATGAGGGAAACATCGGGGTATTTCTTTGAAAACTGGGGTCCAACCACATTTTGTCCCAGCGCAAGCATGTTGACATCCCCGGCAGTCATATAAACAACTTTGACTTTTGCCGCCAAGGCAGTATTACCTCCCACGAAAACCAGGCCCGTAACGAGGATGGAAATGAGTAGCAATACGAGGTAACGGTTTCTTTTTTGCATGTTGTCCTCCTTTGTGAATTGGTTAATGGTTCAACAGCAAAATCCTTGCCCTCCCAACAAGATGTGTATCCAGCAGCCGTGTCATCTGAACACGCCTCTGTTAGAAAAAGACTCAAGTAATCCCCACAACGTCCGTCAAATGATAATGAATCGCTTTTTTCGAGAGTGATTTAATGGATAAAAGGTTAGTCGTCCCGCACCTGCGTCGCCACAATATAAATGCTAAGGATGATAAGAAGTTGCCACTTCGAGAAAGATCTATTGAAAAATAGGATTGTGATTCTATACCGGCGCCATTTAAAGATCCGGGCACCCATCAACGTATCCTTCTTTAAGCATTATTGAGGCCAAAAGTCAAGCTACTGCCCTCATCATTACCGACCCATGGGTGGATGATACATATCCCTGGTTGTCTTCGCGGGGGCAGCCCCACGACTATTTGTTGCCGCCTGGTCGGTAACGCATGCAGATACAAACAGGCAAATTAATAGTGTAATAATCATGATGAATGATGCAGTTACTAATTTCATAAGACCTCCTAAAAGAGAAATGCCCTTTTTGTTTTTCGCCAGATCATTCATGGCATTGTACTTTATTTGCCGGGCATTTTAACCCGAAAAAAGATGCTGTAAAGTGCCGGCACATAGTTTAGGGTAAATAAACTACCGATGCCCAGACCGAAGAACATGACAGAAGCCATGCCGTAAAAAAGCGGATCGCGGTTGATGATCAGCGGCGAGAAACCCAGCATGGTTGTTGAAACCGAAAGCAGGATCGGTCTGAATCGGCTGACGGCCGAATTGATCACCGCGTCATAGGGTATCTGACCTTCGCGGCGATTCTCCTCAATCTTATCGATCATCACGATACCGTTGTTCACAATCGATCCGGCCAGGGCCAACAGCCCGAGGATGACCATAAAACCAAAATCAGCCTGCATCGCCAGCAGACCGACCACGGAGCCGACAATGACCAGCGGCATGGTCAGGATAATGATGGCGGCCCGCCGGATGGAGTTAAACTGCCACACAAGCAGAAACACAATGCCGCCAAAACACGGCAGCATCCATTTGGCCAGGTTCCGCTGGGCCTTGGCGGCATCCCAAAGCTCCCCACCGATTTCCCAGAAGTGGTATTTCGGAAAATCCATCGCGTCGATTGTCGGCTTCAGGGTCTCAAAAATTTCGGAGGCCTTCAGCACCTGGTTTTTGGCGCTGACGGTGACGGTGCGCTC
>JASFPE010000054.1:0-17398 GCA_050116155.1 Desulfobacterales bacterium | reverse complement strand
GCTTGGGGCAGGGGGTTCAAGGCCTTTCGAATTCGGAATCTTTTGCATTGGGTGATAGGTGTTTCGAGTTTTGTATTTTGTTGTTTTCCGCATTCCGAATTCAGAATTTTAATTCTTAAATTCTTCTATTCCTTAATTCCTGAATCCCTCAATCCCTCAATTCCTAAATCCTCTGTCCTCTGTCCTCTGAATCCTGATTCTTTAATCCTTTACCCCATGCCCCTCGCCCCATGCCCCATGCTTTATGCCTGACACCACTTTTGTTTACCTACTAGCTCTTGGAATCTCTCCGCACTAGTAGCGTTGCAGCACTCCCAAGCTTTTAACCATGGATACCTTTTTAAATTTACCGAACGCAACAGCTATATTGTAGATTTGATACGGAGCCTGTCCGCCCTCGGACGGATCTGAGAAAATGTCATGAATCAGCAAATAACCCCCGGCAATGATATGCCCCGCCCAAGCATTGTAGTCTGTCACTGCGGATTCGAAGGAATGCCCACCGTCTATAAAAACCAGGCTAAGGGGAGTTGCCCACTGGTGTGCGGCGATTTGAGATGAACATACAAGGGGAACCACCGTATCTTCCATACCGCCGCGTTCAAGGGTTTCTCTGAATTCTCTGAAGGTATCGACTCTGCCGGTGCGAGGATCGACCAGGGCGGGATCAAAATATTCCTCCCCCGGTTGCTGTTCTTCCGACCCCCGGTGATGGTCAATCGAAAAAAGAATACTGTTGTTCGATTTACAGGCGCTGCCCAGATATAGGGTAGATTTCCCGCAATAGCTTCCGATCTCCAGACAGGGCCCCAGGCGGCTGGCCTTCAGTGCCACCTCATACAAACACCTGCCCTCCTCCTCGTCGAGAAAGCCTTTCACCGAGTCTACCAATTTTGCGTCAATTTCTATCACAAAAGATCCATTGAGAAATGACGTGATCAAAAGACGGCTGAACGTCGAACATCGAACGTCCAATGTTGATGGCGCTACGCTTTATCTATTTAAAACAAACCGCAAAATACTGATCCGCAGCCTAGGACGAGCTCCCCTCGACGTACTCGGGGCCTGAGGCTGTCGAAGGCAGTCGAATCAAATTTCGTAGGGTAGATTCGCTCGTGCTGCGCAGGCACTCGCGCCGCGTGTTGTTCAGTCTTTATTAAAGTTGACAGAATACACTATTGGATGTTTGACGTTCAACGTTCGATGTTCGATGTTCATTTGTTAATTAAGCCGTCACACAAAACTAACAACGGCCAAAGTTTCTTTTATAGATCAAGTTGGCCGCTTATACGGGCAGCGGCTGAGCCGACACCTGAAACCTGAGACCTGAAACATCTTTTTTACGTTTCTGACACCTGACACCTGAAACCTGACACCTTATTGCAGGCCAGTAACTAGATACCAGAGACCAGAACGCAGCAACACACATCACTATTGCGATTTGCCTTCGAAGCTGGAGACCAGCACCTCCCTGGGCTTGGAGCCGTCTGCCGGACCGACGATACCTTCTTTTTCCATCATTTCAATAATGCGGGCGGCACGATTATAGCCGATACGCAAATGCCGCTGAATCATCGAAATGGATGCCTGCCGGGTCTTGGTAATCAGGGCCACCGCATCATCGTAGCGTTCATCGTACTCCTGCTCTTCTTCGGATCCGGCAAGATCCAGAACCGCGGCCTCGGTGACTTTTTCATCGTATTCGGGTTTTTCCTGACGCCGTAAAAATTCGGTAATACGGGTTAGCTCTGCCTCTGAAATATAGGCACCGTGAATACGCTGCAGCTTGGCTGTGCCGGGAGGCAAAAATAACATATCGCCGCTTCCCAGCAGATTCTCTGCACCAACGGTATCAATAATCGTTCTGGAGTCTGTTTTTGAAGATACCTGAAAGGTTAGCCGGGTGGGAAAATTGGCTTTGATGATTCCGGTCAGCACATCCACCGACGGTCTCTGGGTTGCCAGAATCAAATGGATCCCCGCGGCTCTAGCCATCTGAGCCAATCGCGTTAAAGCGACCTCAACATCTCTGGATGAAAGCATCATGAGATCCGCCAGTTCATCGATAACCACAACCACATAAGGAAGCTGTTCGGGGACGTCGTCTTTATCCTGTTTTTTGGCCTTTTCAATTTTCTGGTTATACTGCTGGATATTGCGGGCTTTCATTTCTGAAAGCATTTCATATCGCCTTTCCATCTCGCGCACCGCCCAAAATAGGGCATTGGTTGCTTTCTTGGGATTGGTTACCACCGGGGTGATGAGATGGGGGATACCATCATAACTGGAAAGCTCAATGCGTTTGGGATCCACCATGATGAGCTTAACCTCGTCCGGCCTGGCCTTATACAACAAGCTGCAAATCATCGCATTCAAGGCCACGCTTTTGCCGGTCCCCGTTGCCCCGGCGATCAACAAATGGGGCATTTTTTCCAACGCGGCCACAACCGGTTTTCCAACGATATCTTTTCCCAGACATAGGGTCAGCTTTGAATTTGATTTATCAAAGGCGGTGGAAACCACGACTTCCTTGAACTTTACCATTTCCCGATTTGTATTCGGAACCTCGATGCCGATGGCCGCCTTTCCGGGAATGGGAGCAACGATACGGATGCTGCTCGTACGTAAGGCCAATGCAAGGTCATCGGTGAGTGTGACAATTTTGTTGATTTTCACTCCGGGTGCGGGTTCATATTCAAAAGTGGTGATCACCGGCCCGGGCGACACTGCCACCACCCTTCCATGCACCCCAAAGTCTTCCAGCTTCTTTTCAAGCAACCTTGACTGCATGCGCAAATTTTCACTGTCCGCCGCAAAAGAACGGGCTTCGGGTTCATCTAAAAAATCAACCGACGGCATCTGAAATCCTTTTTCCGGCCGCATAAATTCAAATACTTCCTGCTTGGGTGAAGGCACGGCTTTTATGGGTTTTTTCTCGCGGTGCTTGATCTCTATTTTTTTATCCTTGCGGAATCGTTTTTCTTTGATGGTCTTAGCCCGCCGCCTGGCCTTTTCTATTCTCTCCTTGCGTTTTAGATACAGGGTAACGATGCGATCTATCGCGGTGGTTGTCCATTTCCAGAAGCGCTTGCCAAAGGCAATCAGCGAAAACCCGGTAGCCAGAATAAATCCCACAATCCACAACAGGGCCAGAATAATTATGCCACCCGTGAAATTAGAGTATTTTATAATAATTGATTTAAACGGGGTGCCGATGAGGCCGCCTGCTGAAAATTTATTTCCAAATACGACATAGTGGTCTTGCTGTACGGCCAGTAGACTGCCGGTGGTGATAATCAGAAGTATTCCGCCGCACACGGTGGACAGCATCACCTGTTTGGAATGATCGCCAAAAAAATGAATACTGGCCAAAAGCAATAATAGGGGAATCCAGAAGGCCCCCAGCCCAAAGAGACCAATCAGCCCGCCCGCTACATGTGCGCCTAATATACCGAAAAGATTTTGGATATGGCTCGTTCGCATGGCATTATGGATGGATGGGTCATCAGGGCTGTAAGACAACAGGCTGATAAGTGTAAAAATAACCAGAAAAAAGAGCAAAATACCGACAATTTCCTTGCGCATAAATGTGTACCTGGTTCTGGGTTCAGGGTTCAGAGGTTCAAAGGTTCAAGTACTAGTCATTGGTATCTGGCCGCTAATTACTGGTTTCAGGTGTCGGGTGTCAGGTGTCAGAAAACAATAATTACGGAATTGCGAATTTAGGAATTAAAAGTATAGAACAAATTCTCTTTTTTCAATTCTATAATCCCTAAATTCCTGAATTCCTAAATCCCTCAATCCTCTGTGATCTGTTATCTATCGTCTGTCTTCTGTCATCTGTTATCTGACACCTGACACCTGACACCTGAAACCTACTTTTTCCTTATACTTATTACCATAGACCAGGAGCCAGTAGCCAGAGACCAGAAACCAGCGGCCAGTTAGACCTCCATGATAAAAGGCAGTATAACCGGACGACGCCCGATGGTAAAGAAAAAATACTGTTTCAGGGCAGTTTGAAGCTTGGATCGAATTTTATCGATCCGGTTAGGAATTTCCGGTGGTATTTCGTCCACAATTTCTAATATCACGCATTGGGCATCCTGCAGAATATGACCCGTGGCCGTTTCGAACACGAATCCGCGGGAAACAATTTCAGGTCCGTAAATGACAATTCCGGTTTCTTCATCAAATGCCATGCTAACGGCCACCAACCCTTCCTCGGAAAGTGCTCGACGCTCCTTCAAGACGCTTCTTCCGACGTCCCCGATGCCTTTACCATCAATCAGTACGCGTCCGGTGGCAATACATCCATTGACTCTGCCGCCGTTTTTATCGAATTCGATAATCTGGCCGTTTTCAGCCAGCAACACCTTCTCTTTGCCAATTCCGACCTCTTCCGCCAGACGCGCGTGCAGGATTAAATGCCGGAATTCACCATGGATCGGGATGAAAAATCGCGGTTTGGTCAAATTAATCATCATCTTCAATTCTTCGCGGAAAGCATGCCCGGATACATGAATGTCGGAAATTTTTTCATAAATAACATCGGCCCCGCGCTTATAGAGATTGTTAATTATTTTGGTAATGGCCCTTTCATTGCCGGGTATAAATTTCGAAGACAGAATTACCGTATCACCGGTCTTGATACTGATTTGTTTATGGGTTCCGGCAGACATCCTCGCAAGGGCTGACATCGGTTCTCCCTGGCTTCCCGTGGTGAAAAGAATAATTTCATCGTCGCGACAATGGCCAACCTGTTCGATGCCGATTTGCATACCCTCGGCAATATTCAGATATCCCAGTTTCTGGGCAATGTTTACGCTAATTTCAATACTGCGACCATTAAACACAACTTTCCTGCGGTGTTGCTTTGCAAGATCGACGAACAGCTGAATTCGATTTATATTGGAAGCAAACAAGGCCACGATGATGCGCCCGTGGCTTGCGGCGGTGATTCTGTCAAAGGTCTCTCCGATTTCCTTATCAGATAAGGTATACCCTTCTTTTTCCACATTGGTAGAATCGGACAACAACGCCAGAACCCCGCTTTCTCCGTATCCGGCCAGGGCATTGACGTCAGTTGTCATTCCGTCAGCAGCTGCATAGCTGATTTTAAAATCGCCGGTATGAATAATTCGCCCAATCGGTGTATTGATGGCGATGCCAACGCCATCCACGACGCTGTGTCCCACCCGAATAAAATCAAGTTGAAAAGCCCCTAATTTCAGGGTTTCCCCGGGTGAAATCGGATGCAATTGAGAAGATGGCAGCAAGCCCAGTTCTTCAAGTTTATGGCGCACAAGCGCGAGCGTAAACGGCGTGGCGAAAACCGGTGCTTTGATTTCCTTGAGCACATAGGGTAATGCGCCGATATGGTCTTCGTGGGCATGGGTTAAAATGATACCGGCAACTCTTTCAGCGCTTTGCTTTAAATATTCTATGTTGGGAATTACCAGATCGACACCCAGCATATAGTCTTCCGGAAACATCAGGCCGGCATCCACCACGAAAATCGTCTGGCCGTATTCAAACAGCATCATATTCAGGCCGATCTCACCAAGCCCGCCTAACGGAATGATTTTAAGCATGTTGATTTGCCTCTGGACGTTGATCAAACTTTTCACAAATAACGGCCCTGACCCGCTCTATTAGATCATCTTTGGACTCCCGGGTGTAATCGGAGGTTTCCATAGGTGGTTGTATATCCATGTAGACATGACCGGTTCGAATACGCATCTGACCTTTGGGCATTATGGATCGGGTGCCGTGCAGGATGATGGGGATGATGGGAACACCGGAATCCACGGCCAAGACAAATCCCCCTTTCTTAAAAGGTCGAATATTTCCATCAATGCTGCGGGTACCTTCCGGAAATATCATCACCGAAGCACCTTCTTTTATCTTTTTAGCTGCCACGCTAATACTCTCGAAGGCAGACTCCCGGTTAAATCGATCGATGCTGATATAGCCGGCGGCCCGCATGCCGCTTCCGAAAATAGGAATCCTAAAAAGCTCTGCTTTGGCCAACCACCTGAACTGTACTGGAAGACAGGCAAGCAATACCGGTATATCAAAATTACTTTGATGGTTGGACATGTAGATAAACGACCGCGATGAGTCTAGATTTGCAATCCCGTTGACGGTAACATCAATGCGACTCACAAAAAGAATTGATCTGGCCCACAGGGCGGCGATCCTGTGAACGGGATCTCCTGTACGCGAGATTAAGGAGGTAGCGATCGCCGCGATACCCAAAACCAGTGTGGCCAAAACAACCCAGACAATGACAATGAAAGTGTGTATCATATGAAACCTTGCGCAGGTCTATGTTTTAATCCCCAGCCTCTCGAATATGGCATCTAGTTGACGGATGAGCCACAGGCATTGGGTTTCGGTGGCGTGTGCCATGCAGGCGCACCGTATCTGATTCTGGGTTCGCACCAGAAGTTCAACGGCGATTCGATCCGGTTCAAGATCGATGGCAAAATAAAATGGCTGGCAGTCTTTGTGTTTGATCTGAATTTCGGAGAGAACCTCGGTTGCAATCGGCAACCAGTAAATGCCATCCAAGGCTGCGACACCAAATGCATCATCCAATTGGGCTTTAAGGGTTTGATAATCAGCCGGTCTCAACTCATCGATAACAAATTGCCTCATAAAAAGTTTAGTTATCACAGAATGTTGCAGCAGGCAAGACGTATATCGGATTTCGGATTTTAGATTTCGGATTTCGGATTGAAAGTCATAAAAATTCAGGAATTCAGAATTATTTTGGTAATGCGTTCGGTTTGAGGTTGAAGGTTGGAGGCCGAAAATTAACGGATTGTTTCGGATTTAAGATTTGGAATTTGGGATTTATTTGATATTTGTGATTTGGAATTTAACTAAATTTCATTCTGGAAAAAAGAACACTGATAGAACAATCCGAGTTTTGAGAATTACGTCTGGGGCACAACTCCAGGCGTGATAAAATATTGCCCCTGATCCCAATGGGATCAGGGGCTGCCGCCAACAAGTTTCAAATTAGGTCTCTTCGACGGTAATTGCGCCCTCTTCACATACTTCAACGCAACTTTCGCATCCGAGACATTCGTCGGCATTCACCGGAACGGATTTGTCGTCCTGCATTTCGAATACTTCAACAGGGCATACATCCACACATTCTTCACAACCAGCACATTTTTCTTCGTCAACGACAACATTAAAGGCCATTATGAGTGTCTCCTTTCAATTTTTTATATTTTAAGATGGTTTTTAAACCAACCATAGGTTCCAATCACCAAGGGAAAGTCCATATCCTAATTAATATAGCGAGTCAAGCTTTCTTGAAAACTTTTGTGAATTTAGATAAATAGTTCCTTTCAAGTGGCTAAGGGCTCTCCGCTCAAGAGCGGGATTTCACATCTTGATTTTATAAATTAATGTGTTCAACAGGCAGGGTGCAATATCAGGTTTGCCGGTTTGCCCGTTACCAGTTTAGCCCGTTTAGCCCGATAAAAAGAAATCTTTTATGATTTTCGTACTTAATCCCGCCATGGCGGGAGCTAACGGGCCAACGGGCGAAACCCTATGATATGTGAGCATTTTGATTCGCTCTGCAACACAGCCATGGACACTTCGTCCACCCAAGGCGGATAAAACGCATTTTTGAGATAGGTTCTGCTTCACAGAGGGTCAACCAAGCAAATGAGTGTATTTCGGACATTGGCTTTATGATGGCGCCCATCTGGTTGCGAAAAATTCTTTGAGATTGCTCTGGCAAAATACATATGTGGCGGTATATCAGGCAACAGATATACGCTAAGTGCCGTTTTGCAATCCACCATTTTGCTGACACCGGCACTGGCAAACCCATCCGTTGAGGTCGGCCATTTAATTTTAGCCAGCCTGACCATATTGGCCAGCAGATCATCCCGCCATGCTCGAAAATCTTTTGTGCCACCCGTTGAATCGGGTATGGTATCTGTCTGATAAATTTTTTCAGCCGTCGACATTTTTCCAATCATATGTTCGACAATGGTACGGTTGCTTGAAATAAAGACACCGCACGGTGCCGCATCTGCTTGGAACAAATGCGTCCATGCGTCCAGACGCCTGAAAACCATATATTCACCGGGATCGTCTGTCATTATCTTAAACCCGGCGGGTGTATTATATACCTGATCCTCACTTTTTCCTTTTATATCTTTGAACAAATACCTGGCTTTTTTTTCATAAGCCCTCAGATTATTTCTGGTATCCTGACTCTGTCGATCGAATTCCTGGGCAAATTCTAAAAACAGGCGTGCATGAAAAAACGCATCCGGCATTTCGGGCCCTGTCTTTTGGTGAAGGTCGTTTTTGATGTCGGCCACTATCTGGGATACCGCTGAATCGTCAAAAAATGGAATTGGATCCATCCCGGATTGAAGAATGGCTGCTTTCAGCTCCTGACGATGAGAATGGATTGCGGCCCAATTCTGAAAATTTTTTAGAACGTCATCAAGTTTTTTTTGATCGGCGGCAATCGGTGCGCGGATAACCAAAAAGCCATCATCAACCAGTTTCTGCATATCCACCGGTACCTGTCTGGCAGAAGCCTGATAAATCGTAATTTGCCTGAAGTAATTTGCCAATCCCGCAGCTGTTTGTTGGGATATATAGGTGTATGGAAAATAAATTGGTGGCATGTTTATTCGTTAATTGGTTGAATCGTCAAATAGTTGATTCGTTAGAATGCAAAATTGCTTAATGCCCTATAATCAACCAAATGGCATAGCGCATAGGGCATAGCGCATAGGGTAAAAAATTGATTTTCTGCGTTAATCTTTAACCCCATGCTCCATGCCCCATGCCCCATGCTTTAATGCTTGCGGAGAACCTAGCTCATCGGGAAAAAAGACCAATTACGGAAGCTTTTGATCTTGTATAATGACCCCTTTCGCTCTAAGTTCATCTCGGAGCTTGTCAGCCAACTCCCAATTCTTCTCTGCGCGGGCTTTATGCCGCTCACGCATCAGGCGCTGGGTATCCGCATCTAAGGACGCATCCTGTAAATCCATGATATTCAAGACCTCATGGAGGCTGCGAAATGCATCGATAATTTTGGCTGCGCCGGTGGAGTCTATTTTCTGGTTTTGAATTAAGTTATTTATTCTCTTTACAATTTTGAATATTGTGGCCATCGCAGCCGAGATATTTAGGTCATCGTCCATGGCCTGGGTAAAGCCATGCTTCAGATCATACAATAACTGATCGAGCTCCGGATATGGCCGCCCGTTTTTGATCTGCTGCAGGCGGTAAATTGACTGGTCCAGTCGTCTCAGAGAACGCCAGGCATCGTCTAAACGCTCAGGTGAAAATGTAATTGCCTTTCGATAGTGATTTGACATCAACCAATAGCGTATCACCCGCCCGGAGTATCCCGCATCGAGCAAATCCGATAAATTGCGGTTGGTGGTGTTTTCATCCAATTTTTTACCATCAGCCAGGACCCGATCACATAGCAGCCAGGATTTGGACAGTGGATTTCCGCTCAGCGCCATGGAAATCGCATTCTCATTCTCGTGGTGAGGGAAAATGAGTTCACGGCTGCTGACATGAATATCGAAGGTTTCTCCCAGAAATTTCCTTGAAATGGCCGCGGATTTAATATGCCAGGAAGGCCGCACATTGCCCCACCCGGTTTTGGTAAATATCCCTCGCTTTAGCTCGGAGAGCCTGGAGCGCTTAAATAAGGTGAAATCACGCGGATTCTGTTTTTCATATTCATCAAGGTCAACCGTGGCACCGATTTTAATCTTATCTATATTGATGCCCGAGAGCGCACCGTAGTTGGCCAAACGAGATATATCAAAATACAAGGATCGCAGTTTTTCATAAGCAAAGCCCTTGTTGACAAGCTTTTCAGAAATAGCAACCATCTCATCGACATGTTCACTTGCCCGGGGATAACTTTCTGCCGGCTTTATGCCCAATTCGGCAATATCTTTAAAGAACTGCTGAATATTTTTTTCCGTAAATGTGGTCAGATCTTGACCGGCTTTTTCAGACCCCTGAATGGTCTTGTCGTCGTTGTCATTGATATCCATAACGGTCTGAACCGCATAACCCCGGTATTGCAAATAGCGACACAGGAGATCGGCGAATACAAAACGCCGCATTTCATCCAGATGAATCCGATCATGCGCGGTCGGACCACAGGTGTAAACCATGGCTTTGCCGCTCACCAGCGCTTCAAATGGTTCTTTTTTACGAACCAGGGTGTTAAAAAATGTCGGGGCAATCTCATCTCGGATGGCATACAACGGAGTACTGAGGTAGCGCTCACCGTTATCCGGAAAAATCACCACGATAGTGCCCTGCTGCATAGTCTCGGCAATTTTGAGGGCACCGGCCATGGCAGCACCACTGCTCATTCCGACAAAAAGGCCCTCTTCTGCGGTAAGTCGTCTGGCCGTTTCAAAGGCTTCCTCATCTTCAATATTTATCTTTTTATCCAAACGCCTTTTTTCAAAAATTTCCGGGCAGTAAGCTTCCTTCATATTTTTTAAACCCTGGATTTTGTGGCCCAGATAGGGTTCCACTCCCACAATCTTGATATCGGAATTATACTCTTTCAATCGCCTGGATAGGCCCATGGCCGTTCCAGTGGTACCCAGCGTGGCAACAAGGGTGGTTACCGTCCCGTGGGTCTGCTGCCAGACCTCCTCGGCAGTTCCATGGTAATGGGATTTCCAGTTGGATTCATTGTTGAACTGGTCAACGAGCACATATTTATCAGGATTTTCACGCGCCAGACGATAGGCTTCTTCAATGGCGCCGTCGGTTCCCAGATGACCGGGCGTTAGCAGAATTTCCGCACCGCGTGCCTTTAAGATCTTTTGGCGTTCAACACTGACGGCCTCGGACATGGTTAACAGCAGCTTGTATCCTTTGACGGCACAAACCAGGGCCAGGCCGATGCCGGTGTTTCCGCTGGTGGCTTCGATAAGCGTTTTCTCCTGTGTCAGTTCACCGGATTTCTCAGCAGCCTCTATCATATAGAGTGCAGGACGGTCTTTTACCGAACCCCCCGGGTTAAAGTATTCCAGCTTCGCCAGAATTCTGACATTCGAATTGGGGTTCAGTCGTTTTATTTCGACCAGCGGTGTATTGCCAATGGCATTCAGGATTGAGTGACCCATCAATTTCTTTCCGTATTTGCCAAGAAGAACAAAAGCCTCTCGACATGCTATATTTCTCTCCCGCCAAGGCGGGATCCCACCAGTAATCATCGAACTGTGGGAGCGGCTTCCAGCCGCGATCGAATCGAATTCATCTCATGTCGGCTACTTTACGGGCTCATCATAATCGAATCTACAATCTTTATAATGCTATCCCGTACCTTCTGCTCATCCTGAGAAGCATCAATGATATGGAAGCGGTCGGGCTCAACGTTTGCCAGTTCAAGATAACCTTCACGCACCCGTTGATGGAATTCAAGCTTTTCTTCCTCAAAACGGCCTTCTTTATTGGAGCGTTGTCCGTTGTTTATTTGTTTCCAGGCACGCTGCAGCCCCACCTGCGGTGGCAGATCAAGTAAAATCGTTACATCCGGTTTGAGATCCTCAAATAAAGTCGAATGCAAATTTTTGATAAGCTCGATATCCAGACCCCTGGCATAGCCTTGATAGACCAACGTCGCATCAAAATAGCGGTCACACAGCACGGTTTTGCCGTCGGCCAATGCTGGTTTTACCAGCGCATGAATATGCTGGGCACGATCTGCCATGTAGAGCAACAATTCCGTTTTGGCATCCATATCTTTGCACTCCGGATCAAGCAGGATGGCGCGTATCATATTGCCGATGACTGTGCCGCCCGGTTCCCGCGTTGTGACACACGCTTTGCCTTTTTTTTCGAAAAACGCCACCAGGTAATCGATCTGGGTCGTTTTCCCGGAGCCTTCGATTCCTTCTAGGGTGATAAACATAGGTTCTCAATAGTTTAGTGTTCAAAGTTCAGGGTTCAGGGTTCAAGGTTAAAATAAAAGGCGTTAGGTTAGAGGTCTGAGGTTGGAGGCAAAGAAATTTCCGAATTGGGGTCTCTCAATTCTCAAATCTCTCGATCTTTTGTCCTTTAATTTTCTGCCTCAAACCTCCAACCTCAAACCTAACGCACTCGATTGATATTCCTCAATTTTAGTAAATTTTACTTTGATTCGTCCCCGGGCATGTCAATTTCCCACTTCTTCAGCTCCTCAATCGAAGCGTAATCGGTGACGTCGCATTTTAAAGGGGTAATTGAGATATATCTCTCAGATAGGGCGGTGCCATCAATATTCGGATTGTCGCTAACCGGCAAGGCGTCGCACCCCTGCCAATAATAAGCACGATTGCGCGGATCAACCCGTTTCTCCATGTGTTCGGGAAAAAAATTCACACTCAAATTACTAATTCGAATGCCACAGATTTTGCGCATCGGTATAGCGGGAATATTCACATTCAAATAGGTGCCGGGAGGCAAGCCATTATCAACAACCTTATGGGCCAGCTTTTCCATAAAATGCGCGACCTCCTCATAATGTGAGCTATCATGTCCCTGGATGGATACCGCCATGGCCGATATTCCATAAAGCGCCGCTTCCTTGGCGGCCGCAACCGTGCCGGAATAATTGATGTTCACACCGACATTAGCCCCGGGATTGATCCCGGAAATCAGTAAATCCGGTTTCGACTCCAGCAGTTCCAAAACAGCGAATTTAACACAGTCTGCAGGCGTGCCGTTCACGGTGTATCCCGGACAGGTGCCATTTATCGAAACCTTGGCTACTCGCAGCGGCTGGTGCAAAGTTATGCCGTGTCCGACAGCACTTTGCTCACGGTCCGGTGCAATGACGGTTACCACATGTTTTTCAACAAACCGACTGTAAAGGGCCCATATTCCCGGGGCATGAATTCCATCGTCATTGGTTAGGAGGATATGCATGTTTTTAACAATGCCTTGACTTTTTGGGTTGATTTGGATTTATAACCTAATTTTCAACCATGTTCAAGGGTTATGGGGGTACCCAGGGCAACACCAACTAAATCCTAAACCGGTTGAATCAGAAGGTTTCACAAGAAAATAAATCCCAAATCTCAAGCACCAAATTACAAATAATCTAAAACGAGAAGAATTTTAATCAGCCAATCCGAATGGATCCACGCATTCTGAAGGAAAAAGGCGGCCATTCAGCCCAGCGGTCAACATCATGTGGCGTCTTGTTTTTCGCCCGCATGGTCATTGCCGTTGCCCTTAACCTGATGCTGACTGCCCATCTATTTATGGTACCGGAGGTTGTCTGGGCCCAGATGAGTGGCCTAAAATTCGAAGATGTTTTAACCAAGCGTCCCGATCTGCCCTGGCGGCTGAAAGCGGATGAGATTAGTTATGACCAAACCGACGATGTGTACATTGCCCAAGGCAATGTAGAGATTTTCAAAGCCGATAAAACACTCACGGCAGATTATGTCCGCTTTGATCATAAAACCATGTGGGCCTATGCCCGTGGCAACGTGATGTTGATATCCGGCCAGGATGTGTTGAAGGGAAGCTATATAGAGATCGACCTGGAAAACCAGGTGGGCAAAGTGGAAAATGGATCGATATTTTTAAAAGAAAATAATTTTCATATCGAAGGAGACGAAATCCACAAAACCGGCGAAAACACCTATGAATTAAAAAATGCCACCATAACCACCTGCGAAGGAGACACACCGGATTGGAAAATAACCGGCAAAGAAGTAAAAGTTGAAGTCGAAGGCTATGGATCGGTAAAACATGCCACCGTTTATGCCAGAGATTATCCGGTGATGTATACGCCGTATTTCTATTATCCTGCCAAAAGCAAACGTCAAACCGGTTTTCTCATGCCTGAATTGGGCTATTCGGAGCGCAAGGGAACCGATTTTAACCAGCCTTATTTTTGGGCCATCAGCGGCAGCCAGGATGCAACATTTTATGTAAACTATATGAATGTACGAGGTATTAAGCCTGGCGCGGAATATCGCTATATCTTGGATGAAACGACCCAAGGGACCATTATGCTGGATGGCTTCGATGATGAAAAAGTGGATGACGGCACCGAGCGTTCCAGCGGCCGTTATGGATACGACGACCCCGATACACAATTTCTGCGCACCAATCACGATCGCTGGTGGTTTCGCATGAGCCATTATCAAAAGGTCCCCTGGGATTTTTCTGCCAAGCTGGATTTGGATTTCGTCAGCGACCAGGATTATTTGCGAGAATTCAGAGACGGCTATATGGGCTACGGAGATACCCAGAAATATTTTAGCGATGTTTTTGGCAGGGATTTGGATGATTATAATGATCCGGTCCGGTTAAATCGGCTGAATTTCAATCGCATTTGGCCACGCTGGAGTGTGAATGCCGAGTTTCGCTATTTTTGGGATTCGACCCAGAAAAATTCCGATTTACCGGATGATACGATCAGTCGGTTGCCGGTCATCGATGTACAGGGATCCAAACAACGAATCCTGACCTCCCCGTTTTATTTTGACCTTGACTCTCAGTATAACTATTTTTGGAGAGAATCGGGATCCAGGGGTCAGCGCATCGATGTATATCCAAGATTTTATTGGCCTTACCGTTTCGGAAATTATTTTACCTTTGAACCGTCCATCGGTGGTCGAGAAACATTTTACTATTTGGATAAATCTGAGTTTAGCAATGAATCCGACCCGAACAGAGACGCTCATCGCGAGCTCTTTGATCTGCGCGCAGAAATTTTCTCCGAAGTTTCTAAGATCTTCGACATAAATAAAGGCAACATCAATAAAATTAGGCACTCCATTCGACCCAATATTGTTTATGATTATATTCCGGATGAGAATCAGGACGATTTGCCTGAATTTGATGACAGGGATCGAATCGAGAAAAAAAACATGTTGACCTATTCCCTGACCAATACCTTTACCTCAAAATTATTTGGGGGCAAGACCCCTCAGGTTGCTCAACGGGAAAATATTTCACGCGAAAAAGTTATCGAGGATCCCGGGGAATTCAAATATGAAGATTTTCTGCGATTGGAATTTGAGCAAAGTTATGATTTCACAAAGTCAAGAAGGGAGTTTTCACCGCTTTTCGGCAGATTGGATTTTTTCCCGGGAAAATATATTACCATCGAAGCCGATGCAGGCTGGTCATTCTATGATAATCGTTTTGCATCCCACAATATCGCGGCCACGTTTTTCGACAAGCGGGGAGACAGTTTTTATGTCGATTACCGATACGACAGGGGGCAAGAAGAAGATGATGATGATGAAGATGATGAATCTGAAGTTGATGATGCTGTTGAGTCCATATTTCTTGATTTAAAGCTTAAGGCCACTGAGCGGCTTTTCATTTTCGGGGATTATGAACGTAATATCGAAGAAGATCTCCACATTCGTACCAGCTTGGGATTTATCTATACCGCCCAATGCTGGTCATTAGATTTTCGCTATACAGACGAACCCGGCGACCAAAAATTTGAGTTTATGATTAATCTGTATGGACTGGGAGACATTGGCTTCTAAGTTACTGCTTAAATAAAACAATTCGGCCCGGATCCTTGAAGTTGTTGTAATATTTTGTAAATTATATTCAAATATCGAATATCGAATTATGAATGTCGAAGTATGATATTCTGCTTGAAAGCCTCTGGATCAATCAATCATTTATATTTATTAAAATGGCAGAGCGAAGCGACTCAACACTTCGATATTCGATATTTAATTCTATTTTCAGCGTATTTATGGGATTATTATAAATTTTAACTTAATTTTTTCGGTTTCGGCTACTCTCGTTAGGGTGTATAGGATTATGGAAAACAAAAAACTTGAGTCATTATGGTATGTGCTGCATACCAAAAGCAGATTTGAAAATGTGGTCCATGAAGGGCTTTTAAAAAAGCAAATCGAGGTATTCCTTCCCAAAATTACCGTAAAAAGTAAACGCCGGGACCGTAAAAAAATGATC
This sequence comes from Desulfobacterales bacterium, assembly GCA_050116155.1. Taxonomy (GTDB): domain Bacteria; phylum Desulfobacterota; class Desulfobacteria; order Desulfobacterales; family JAHEIW01. The sequence goes on along the minus strand of JASFPE010000054.1, from coordinate 1,408 downwards.
CGTGTCCCGCTCTTTCCCGGATATGTGTTTGTGAAAACCAACCTTCATCCCCAACACCATTTAGAGGTCGTAAAGACAGCCGGAGCGGTACGTCTCATCGGCAGCAGAAAGGGGCCGGTTCCGATACCGGATGAAACTGTTGATTCATTAAAGATAATGGTCTCTACCGATCTTCCGGTGACAACAGGAAATCAATTGCAAAAAGGTGACCGGGTAATGGTGGTGTCCGGGCCATTTGCAGGGGTGGTCGGGGCCTTCGTCCGCTACGGCGCTCAGGGGCGCATCATTGTGAACGTTGAAGCACTCGGACAATATGCGGGGGTAGAGGTCAGCGAGGATGATATCGAAGTGCTACCGAAAATATTATCATAACTACTTGACATCTTATAAAGTTTTGGATTATAAATTTTACAGAGACTATAGGCTACGAGAAGTATGTAGAAGGAGGTTCTATGAATAAGTTGGAGCTTATCTCCGCCTTGAAAACCGAAGCGAATATTTCGAAAGCCGAAGCTGCAAGGGTAGTCCAGATATTCTTTGATCACATGGCGGATGCCATGGCAAGGGGAGAACGGGTGGAAATTCGCGGGTTATGCAGCTTTTTTGTAAAAAATTACAAAAGCTACACAGGCAGAAATCCAAAAACCGGGGAAAAAGTAATTATAAGTCCGAAAAAGCTCCCTTTTTTCAAATCTGGCAAAGAATTGAAAGAACGGGTAGATTATTGAATGACTGGTGCCTGGTTTTGAATCGATAATAGATCAAGAAAGACCCATAAGAATTCTGGCTGCCCTCCTTCACCACGGGGCTCTCCCTCATGCCCTGCTTTTTACCGGAATTGAAGGTTTGGGCAGGGAGGCTGTTGCCATCGCATTGGCCATGGCATGCAATTGCCTTCAAAAGAACTCCGGGGAAAAAACAGATGTCCAAAATACCCGGGGGGAGGGAGGACATCGCAAATACGATTCGATTTCATCTGTCGAAGCGTGCGGAACATGCAAGGCATGCAGGAAAATTGAGTCAGGAAACCATCCTGATATCATCCATATCAAACCCGCTGGTCCTATTATCAAAATTGCACAAGTTCGGGCATTAATCCACGCGCTTGCTATGAAACCCTATGAGGCAAGCACGCGGGTGGTTATCATCCGAGATGCCCAAACCATGAATCCGGCTGCAGGCAACGCCCTTCTCAAAATACTTGAGGAACCCCCGGAAAGGACCATCCTAATACTCATTGCCACCCAAACAATGGATCTCCTGCCGACAATCGTGTCACGCTGCCAGCATATCCGCTTTAAGCCGATTTCGGCCATAAATTTGGAAAATATGCTGATCAACGAGCACGGCCTTAATCGTGAGGATGCAGTGGCGATTTCAGCGATGGCCAATGGAAGTTTTTCGCGTG
>JASFPE010000053.1:0-17558 GCA_050116155.1 Desulfobacterales bacterium | reverse complement strand
AAAACTGATCCCGATGACATCCACATCTTCATCGATGGCGGCCTTTACGATACCTTCCGGTGATTGATACATGCCCAGATAGATGACCTCCATTCCAGCTTCTCTCAGCAATGAGGACACCACCTTAGCACCTCTATCATGGCCGTCAAGACCCACTTTGGTGATCAAGACCTTAATCTTTTTTTGAGGGACCATTTTCTTCCTCTTGGGTTTAAAGGTTCATCGTTCAATATTACGGATTACGGTCTTTAGGTTTCAGGTGTCGGGTGTCAGGTGTCAGCTTTCGATGTTGAGAGTTTCGCATTCCGATTCTTTGAATCACTCTATCTCCAAATCTGCTGTCCTCTGTGTTCTATCCTCTGTTTTCTGACACCTGACACCTGAAACCAAAAGAGTAGACAATGTGAATTTGGTGCTTGGAATTTGGGATTTAAAAAATTGTGACTAATGAAACGGGTTTTGAACGGTTTCCATCGGATCGTAAGGATATCCGAAGACTTCCCGCACTGTGCCCATTAACTCCGCAGTCGTCGCATAAGCCTTTGTGGCTTCGATCATTGCCGGGATGGTGTTACGCCGCTCTTCAGCGTCTTCGCGCAGACGCTGAATCTCCTCGGTTAACTTGGCGATATCCCGTTCCCGCTTGAGTTTGATAACATCATCGATTTGCTGACGGGCAGATTGTTCAGGAATGCGTTGTACCCCCAGGGGAGTGGTTGTCTCCGGTTCAGAGGTAAAGATGTTTGCCCCGACAATGAGTTTATCTCCGCTATCGACTTCCTTTTGACGCTGGACGGCCTCTTTTTCGAACTGGCGGTCTAACCATTCCGTGCGGATGGCTTCTTCCATGCCACCGAGATCTTCGACCTGTTTCATGATATTTAATGCATCCTCTTCCAATTTGTCGGTTAAGCTTTCGACATAATAAGAGCCTCCCAGAGGATCGGCCACGTTGGTCACACCGGTCTCATAAGCGATTATTTGCTGGGTTCGAAGTGCCTGGAGATGTCCTTTCTCAGTGGGCAGGCACATGGGTTCATCATAGGAACAGCAGTGCAGTGATTGAACTCCCCCGAAAACCGCCGCCAGGGCCTCAAACGAAATACGGACCAGATTGTTAAGCGGCTGTTGCGGAATCAGGGAGCATCCGGCCGTATGAACCGCAAAACGAAACTGCATGGATCGAGGATCCTTGGCCCCGTATTTTTCCTTCATGAGTCTGGCCCACATGCGTCTGGCTGCCCGGATCTTGGCAATTTCTTCAAAAAAATCGATATGACATGACACATAAAATGTGAAGCGCGGGGCAAACGCATCGATGTCCAAGCCGCGGCGCAGGAGCTCATCGATATAGCACATGGCAATTCCGAATCCAAAAGCAATTTCTTGCGGTGCGGTGATACCCTGCTCCCGCAGATCATACATGTTGACGGTGGTGTAATACCATTTCGGCATGTTTTGAGTGCAGAACTCCATCACATCGGAGCCAAGCTTTACCGAAAGATCAAGCGGACACGCCGGTCGAAACCCGCAGTATCGAAAATGAACGGGATCATTCTGGATGGAGCCGCGCAGCGCACTGATATCGTAGTTCTTTTGCTGGGCGACCGCGACATACTGCGCCATGGTTGCTGCGGCTACCGTAGAAGCCGTAATCAGCGACCAGCTCACCTTGTCCAGGGGTATGTCACCAACCAGGGTCTGCATATCCCGGATGGAGGAGATGTTCACACCGGTTAAACCGACTTCGTTTTGTGCCCAGGGATGATCAGGATCCAGACCCATTTCATAGGTAATATCGGCAATCGTGTTCAGACCAGAGCCGCCCTGCTCGAAACAATAGGCAGCTCGCTGGTGAGTGTCTGCCGGAGAACCGATTCCGACGACTTCCCGTCGTGTCCAATAACGACCTCTGAACATATTGGGATGTATGCCCCGGGTGTAGGGAAATTCACCGGCATCGGCGATGCTTTCTTCATAGTTTTCGTTTTGCCTGTCTTTGGGAGTATAGATCTCTTTAACATCATAGCCGGACCACGTTCTCGTGCTCTGTGGTTTATCGTAATAGGTTTTCAGGTAATCTTCCCAATTCCCGACTCCGGTGAAATCTGATTTTTCTTTCAATGTGCTGCTCGTACTCATGGTGGTCCTCCATTCGCCGGACTTTTTAAGGTGACAAGAATTATTTCAAATTAAGTATATCTTGAGTCTTGACCCGGATTTAAAACTATGTTACTTTCCGTGGAGTAAAATTATTTTACCGACAAGTAAGGTACTATGCCGGTATTCAAATGTCAAGCACAAACTCCCACTCAAGGATAATGGGTTGTTGTCAAATCGGGTGGCGGTTGATGCTGCCAAGGGATTAAAATTAGATGATTCAGAATAATGAATTTAAAAGTCAGGATAAGAGTCTCAGGAAACAAATGGTTATCGATACCGCCGTGAAAATTTTTCACCGCAAAGGTTACCGCACAGCCACTCTGGACGATGTGGCCCATGAACTTGGATTAACCAAGCCCGCGCTTTACCATTATGTATCTTCTAAAGAGAATCTCCTATCGCAAATATACCTCCAGGCCCTGGAGAGTTTTTTCGATACCATTTATGAAATCACCGGCATGGATTTGACACCACCTGAAAAACTGAAAATCTTTGTTTACCGGCATCTCAAGACGGTGGTGATCGAAAATATTGCTATGTTTACGGTATTCTTTAGTGAGGAGAACCAGTTGCCCAAAAAAGATTTTCGGAAGATTCAGTCTGAAAAGCGCAAGTTTACCAGGGTTGTCGAAGATATTATTATGCAGGGCATCGAGCAGGGCTATTTTCGCCGGGTAAATCCTAAATTGCAGGCCAATGCCATCATCGGGATGTGCAATTGGCTCTATCGGTGGTACAAGCCCGGCAAGAGCTCATTGACACCGGATGAGATCGTAGAGCAATTCACGGACCTGCTGGAAAACGGACTGTTTCGAACCGGTGAAAAAGACGACAATCCCCCCAGCTTGGAGCCGATTGATGCTAGCGCTCAACCACACAGCAAACGTCAAGTTCTCAAAGAATTAAAAGTAAGTACCACAAAAGTGGCACATCTCTTGGATGAATTAGAAAAAATGTCCTGAACAAATCGAAACCCCCGCCAACGATACTAGAAGCCATCTCAAAAATAGGATTTTGGTTCAAGATCGCGGCGGGGCCGAGTCTCAAACCGGAGGCATACTATTGTATGTCGAGGATTTGAAACGCGGCACCAATCCCGCCGAAAAAGGCGGGAGGCCAAAAGACATTTTTGAGATGGCTTCTATTCCGCTGCCAGCAAGGCTGCCTGTTGTTTGCCTTTCTCCTCATCGACAAAATAAAATAAAATTGCACCTAACAGAAATAGAATCAGAATCGAGGCGATACCCCAGCGAGCGGCCAACTGACCGATGGCGGTAATTTGCTCCGGTGTGGGGGCAGGTGGCATCAACAACCGTCTGGCAATCAGGCCGACGACACCCATAAGCGCCGGTCCTAAAATGACGGCAAATTTGCCCAGCATGTTATAAAATCCGTAGTATTCGGCTGCCTGGTTTTTGGGGATCAAACGCGCATAATAAGATCGGCTCAGCGCCTGGATACCGCCTTGCACCAGGCCGATGGCAATCGCCAATATATAAAACTCGATTTTCTGGGTCATCATCGTGCCCCATAAGACAATCCCCATATAGATGAAAATGGCCAGGTAAATGGATTTGCGAACACTCCATTTTTCTCCGAGTTTTCCGAATATTAATGCTGCGGGAAATCCAACAAATTGCACAATCAACAATGCCACAATCAGATCAGTGTCTTTAAATCCAAGGGAGAGTCCGTAATCCACGGCCATGCGGATAATGGTATCGACACCGTCAATATAAAACCAATAGGCCAGCAAAAATAGAAAGACCATCTTCAAGTGTCTGATTTTTTTAAAGGTACCAACGAATTGGCGGATACCTGCAATCACGAAGCTTTCTGCCTTTTCTTTTGCTGGAGCCGCTTTTTCTTCCGTAACCCACAATATGGTAATAATTGTAAACAGGCCCCACCACAGTGCCACGGAAATAAAAGCAATGCGAACGGCCGCCGCCTTATCGGGCAAACCGAATTTTTCGGGCATCAGCGTCATAAGAACATTGATAAAAAACAGCAGCCCGCCGCCGAGATATCCCATGGAAAAACCTAAACCGGAAACATAATCGATCTTCTCTTCACTGGCCACACTGGGCAGCAGCGAGTCATAAAACACATTGGCTCCCGAAAAACCGATTATGCCCATCACATAAATAAAAATCGCCCAGCCCCATTGTCCTTTCTGAACCAGAAACAGTGCGGCGGTCATCAGTACCCCCAGGTATGCAAAAAAGATGAGAAATTTTTTCTTGGCAGAGCCTTTATCCGCGATGGCACCCAGTATGGGAGCCATTAGGGCTACCAACAAACTGGCAATGGAATTGCTAAACCCGAGCTGTGCGGTGCTTACATTCACATCTGCGCCGGCACTCCAATACGCTTTAAAAAAAATCGGGAAAAATCCCGCCATAACAGTGGTTGCAAAAGCGGAGTTTGCCCAGTCATACATCACCCATCCCCAGACCGCTTTTTTATTGGCTTCCAAGATGCTACCTCCTTTTCTAATGTGCACTTGCCGGGTTTAAATGATTTTTCAGTTTTCAGATTCTAAAGATGAACTTCGAACATCGAACATCCAACGTTGAACATCGAATAATGACGTCGCTCGCGCAGCGCAGGCGCTTGCGCCGCGTGTCGCTCCAAAATTTAATTTCATTTTTTCGAAAATTCGTTGTCAAACCTTGAATGACTATTTCTGTTTCTTTTCAGTCGTTTTGATACGCGTAACGAAGATCTTAATTAAGTCAGATTCTTTATTTTTTGTATTCGACGTTCGATGTTGGACGTTCGATGTTCGATGTTTATTTTTTTCAGAAAACCTGTCACATTTCATCGTCTTCCCACCGGAATGAAATAGGTGGGCTCTTCATCTGCGGCCAGATTGGCTATCAGTTTGACTTCATGATCACGAAAGGCTCCGATAACCACCGTGACCAGATCAAGGGCAATTGCCTGCAGACACACATTTTGCGCCGCATGGCCGATTTCCATAAAGGTATATTGTATGCCCCTGTCTCCGTATTTACCGGTAATGCGGCCATAGACCGCACAGAATAACAGAACAGCCGGCGCCCTGGCAATCGAACCCTGGCTAAGGGCAGCGTTACTCAATTCGGTTCGCTTGTCTCCGACCACAGTTCGCAGCAGCGCATGATCATGGTACCGGTATTTGTAAATGCCCGTTGCAAGGTCATTTACGTTTCCTGCCACTACATAGGTTTCAAGCGGGTAAAGTGCTCCAGCCGATGGTGCGGTTCGATAGCCTCTGGGGGTGGTGATGCCCTGGGCGGCCCATAAGAGTTGGGCAATCTCAGTCAAAGTTATGGGCGTATTTTTATAATTGCGAACGGAACGGCGTGTGAGCAGGGCGTGTTCGACAGATACGGAACCGTCATATCTGGGTTCAGGAAGTCGTATGGTTTCCTGAGGGTTTGAACTGGACATTCGCTGGTTCTTTCCGTTGTGTAGGATAGCGATATATTAACCCACAAATGTTAAATTACGATGCATTTTTGAGATAGGTTCTAGCGTTGTGTCCCACAAGTTAGTTTAAAAATTCGAACAGGCTATTTAAATATAGTTACTTTTCTGAAAACAAAGAATTCCGAGCACCGAATTCCAAATAACAAATAAATCCCAAATTCCAATATTCAATGTTCAAAACGTTTGAGATTTTGAATTTTGATCATTGGGATTTATTTGTAATTTGGTGCTTGTAATTTGGGATTTAGCCTGCTTATTTATGGAAAAAAGTACTACTAGATCAATTCCAATTTTCTAAATTACACACGGGACACTACACTAGTGTTTGCCGTTAACCTCCATAATACGCTGATGGAGCCGCTCCGCCCTCAGGCAAAACGTTTCCAGCTTGGCATCGATCAGTTGTGGAAACGGAGAGCCGTCACTTTCAATGGCTAAAAACGGAAGTTCATCAACGTCGGTAAGCACCGCCCTTAGTTGCTTATTTCTGGGTTCGGTCGCCATCTTTGCCTGGCTATTCATGGTTTCGTTGAGGATGGCTTCTGACAGCCGGTTTGGCATGCAACCAAATGGTCCGATGGCAATGACACCACAAGAATGCGAGACAACTTCCTCCATCGAACCGCCCACCGTCAGAATAGCTTCGCCGGGCAGATTTCGAGATATATAAGGAGATGCATTTTTTATTATTTTTTTCATGTCAAGCGGTTCGGCATGCACCAGCCCTGAACCGGATAAGATCTCTTTTATTCGTCGTTCGTAGCGGGCTTGAAACTTATTGCGAATTTTGAATCTCAGTTTTTCTAAAGGTTTCATATTATCGGGATTCAATCCCGCATTAACCATGTAGTTGCAATATAGGACCCATTCGGCCACCGGTGAGCAAATTGCGGCAAAACCTTTTTCTGCCAGGCGTTCGGTCAAATACTGACGGGACAAGGCATCCCGCCGCACGAAAATTTCACCGGCCAGGGTGACGGTGGGGACAGTTTGCGGTGGCCGTTTCAATGCAATGCCTCGAAAGCGTTCGGCGCTTTGAGACAACTGCTGTTCTAAATCATCATATTCGCCCTGTTCCAGTTGGTTTAGAATTTTGCTCCATTCCGCTTCAAAGATTTTCATCGCAGATTGGGTATCGGTGGCGTTTGCCAGAAGCATGGAGCGAATATCTTCGATGACATCCGATACGACCACCGCCCACCAGCCTCGACGCTCGAAATCATCGCCCATGCCCACATATGAATTTTCTGATGTCAGGGCAAACATGGCAACATCCGGTATTTCAAGGCGATTTACCAGATCCTCCATGAAGATGTAATACTGACCGAACCGGCACGGTCCGGAACCGGTGGCAAAGAAATATACCAGGACTTCATCATCGCGTTTGCCGTTGCGGATGTAGCTGAGGAGGGTACCGGTGGTGAGGATTAACGGCAGGCATTCTTTGCAAGAAGTGTTGGCCCGTCCTATTTTTAATATGGCTTCATCTGATTCTCTGTGGGCCTTGGCATTAAATCCGTATCCCTTTAATATGGCCGCGAATGCTTCGCAAGCATATCTGCCCATGGATGGCAGCAGAACGGCGACGCGCGGATCGGTCAGGGGCAACATCTCACCCGATGACGTGATGACGTTTACACTACCGGTATCTATCACGGTGCGGGCCGGAACGAAAGTGCGTTTTTTCGGCACGATTTCTTTTCTGGCGACCAATTGACGGTATGCATGCACGATATCCAGAAACGCTTCCACCCGGGTTTCCAGGCCGGCATCGGCGGTGTGGCTATCCAGCTCCAGCGTCAAAGAAGGCTTGCGTCCCATGATCTCTCGAAAATAGCCGATGACAAAGGAATCCGGGCCGCAGGAAAAATTGGTGATATAGGTACCGAATAGCTGGGGATGGCGTTCAACCAATCGACTGGCTTTCATCACCATTTTCCCCATTCCCCAATACATGTGCCGTTTTGAAAACTCATCATCAAGTTCAAGAAAGTCCAGCGGCATCACCAGCATACCGCGGGAGGCAAACTTGTGGGGTATACCCATATGGGCCTCTTCGACAAATCCATTGTAGGGGCGGGAGAATATAATAACGGCGAATTTATCCGGATCCGCTTCCAGTCGCGCCATGGCCTGGCGGCCGACCGCTTTGATTTCAGTCAAACAGTCTGTTTGCTGTTTGAGTGCCTTTTCGAAAGCCTGCCTGGCAGCTCTTCGGTTGACTCCCATTTTAAGAGCGGTTTTTACCAAGGACGTTCTGGCATCCTCCAGGCCCGCGGACAAATCAATCAAGGGAGTCAGCATTTTGGTGCCTTTTTGGGTGAGTTGATCTAATTGTTTGCGAAAGGTGGTTCGAAGATAAAATGTCTCTCCTTGCACCAGCGGACACACCTGGGACTGGGAACTCGATTGGGTGTCGTTATCTCCCGGAACGGCTTTGAAATGGGGCAAAAATATATAATCCGGCACAATTTCCGATTTCAGCAGGGTATAAAAAAATCCATGGGCCAGTTCCACCGGATAACAAAAGGCGGCATTGCGTTGGTCGATACCCTCCTGGGACGGCTCATCGGGTAATACGACCTCGTATCCCAGTTCACTAAAGAATGTGGAATACAGGGGATAATAGGTATTCACCAAAAAGCTGCGATTAAAAGCGACGGTTCCGTTGCGCTGCTTGCCAGATTCCTGGGGCGGTTTGGCACCATACTTTTCAAAAATGAGGCGTTGTCTGAGCCGCACCAGATCCAGTTTCTCCACATCGTATTTGACGTTGTGGCGTAAATTATAGTAACGATTACAGGCACCACCGAATGGATATTTTTTGCCTTCCACCTCGATCATTGCGATATCGCAGCGTCGATCACATTTTTCTTTGCCGCCTTTACAGATAAATGATCTTCCGTATTGTACCTCCCGTTCTGTCAGCGTCTGCAGATCAAATCGGTCCGCAGCCATCAGCCCGCTGTCAATTCGTTTTTTGACTTCCAAAGCCACGCCGAATGCCCCCATCAAACCGGGTTCCGGGGGGACAATAATCGGTTTGCCCACCAGGGAGGCCATTGCCAAAGGCACAGCGTGGTTATAACAGACACCACCCTGCATAAAAACTTTTTCACCCACCGGTCGGTTACCCTTAACGCGGTTGGAGTAATTCATACAAATTGAATACACCAATCCGGCAACAATATCTTCATGGGCAACCCCTTCATGAATGGCGTTTTTGATATCCGAAGCGATAAACGCCGCACATTGATCGTTAAAATTTGGCGGATCATTACCCTGGAGGGCGACCTCGGCAATGTCTTCCATTTTAACTCCCAGGGTTTCAAGGGCACTTTCCTCTAAAAACGAACCGGTTCCTGCCGAGCAGGCTTCGTTCATGGCGTAATCGGAAGGTACTGCATTGGTGATATAAGTGTATTTGGCATCCTGGCCGCCAATTTCAAATATGGTGTCGACTTTGGGATCAAAATATACGGCCGCGGTTGCATGGGCAATGATCTCGTTGATGACCCCATTGGTAAGGGCATGCAAACCGGCGATCTGGCGTCCCGAGCCGCAAACCCCCAATCCTTCAATAGTTATATCTGATGGATCTATCTGCTTTTGCACCTGATCCAGAATAGAACGGTAACAATTTCGAGAGGCACCGACCGGATCGCCATTGGTGCGCAGATACACGGAAGCCGCCATGGCGTTGTCGGCTTTGCGCATGAGCACGGCTTTGGTCGTCGTCGATCCGACATCGAGACCCAGTATGCAAACATCGCCGGGCTGGGGGGTTCCACTATCAATGGTCTTGAATTCCACGTCTTTGGCAAAATCCCGTAAAGGTGGCAAGCTGTCAAAAGAAGCCGCCTCTTTAACGAATAAATCTGATAAACCAGGAAACGCCGCGGTGTCGTTCTTCAAAGCCCAGAGGGCAGCCCCCATGGCTTCAAAATAGGGCGCTTCTGGCGGTACAATCAACCCCGGAATTTCCTGTCGTAAATATTCAATCATCATGCGGTTGCTTGCCGTACCGCCGGTGATCATAATATTGCGGCGCTCTATTTTTTTTAGAAGTTCCAGGATTTTATTGGCCATCATTTTACATAGACCGGCAGTGACCTGGGATCTTGGAATTCCTTTATTGGTTGCATGGGTGCAATCAGATTTGCAAAACACCGAGCAGCGTCCGGAAACATGATGGGGTGTTTCCACCGCAGCCCACTGAGCAGCCTCATCCAGGGATACATTCATCCTGCGCAACTGCTGGAGGAAAAATTCTCCGGTCCCTGATGCGCATTTGTTGCCGGTAATCACGTTAGAGATACGGCCCGAACGGTCTAGGGCGTAGACCATAAATGTTTCTCCTCCGGCAGAAACTATCGCCGGGCAGTCTTTGTCTAAAGGCTTAATATGTTGATAGCTATACTCCACGGCTTCGGGTTCGGCGATGGAAGTCAGGTTGACAAACCGGCGGAATTTGCGACCTGTAGCCGCTATTCTGTCATATTTGTTGAGATCGATCTGCTCGAAAGCCGCCAGCAGGGTTCGCTTGGGATCACCTTCGTGGGGATGAAGAGAATATGAGATGATACGCGGCGGTGTTGCCGGCATTGCAGCAATGCTATTTTTTTCGATCAGGTCCTGCTCCAATTGAACAATCGAAACCGTGGATGCGCCTAAACACAAACCCAGAGATCTCAGCTTATTAACCATAGATAACTCCTCAACACAGCTCTCGTCTGAACCGCTCCGCTTTTACATTAATATTGAATATTTAAGGTCGGCCTCCGGCGGATCATTTAGAAAAAACGATTATGAAAATGACGGAGCAAATCCCGCCCAAGGTGGGACACAAATATTCAATCATCAAAATCCAATAGTAAATTCTCCGCCCCAGGTGGATCCTGGTTAGGTAGTAAAATGATAATGCTCTGCCACCCGTTCATACATATTTGAATTTCATGGAGAGACATTGCATTTTTGCGGATAGATTATTGATTAGCAAAAAATTATTATTACTTCAATTTTTCCTGACATGCAAGCATATAGTGTATATTTTCGCCTAAATATAGAAATAGAAAATAAATAAATAAAAATGAAAATATAGGAGCGAGCTAGTGTGCCTCAGCAGGCTTGATGCGGGTCTCTTTGGCGGCCACTTCCGGATCAATGCGCCATGTGACCAGTGGCGAGAGGAGATAACAGATCATATACAACAAACTGATGTGACCGAAATATGGCGTAAATACCGCAATGATCAGCAAAAATAACGTACAGCGGGTAAACCACGGATGCCTGCTCATGAAACGCCCGAGGTGCAGGTATCGGACAGGGTAAAGGTTCATCATAATTGCGATAAAAATCATCACCCCAAAGCTGAAAATTCCCCAAAATCGCGCCCATTCCGAGGCTTCATTAACGGATTGTGCAAAGATTATTATGGGCGACAACACCAAAAGTGCGGCTGCCGGAACGGGCAGGCCTTTAAAAAAGCCTGGAATCGGTGATTTATCGAGGGTAAAATAAATAAGGCGGCCAAACCCCAAGAGCGCATAAAACCAGGCAATCCATCCTAAAGGCAGCCCTTGAATGACCGGATCCAAATAGGCTGAAACGGTAATATAAAAAATCCATGCGGGTGCGATGCAGAAACTGACGGCATCAGCGACATCATCAAGAACGGCTCCTATGTTAAATGACCGTTGCTGATCGCTTTCGATTGGCAGCGGTTCGGTTAGCCCCAATCGGCGGGCAACGGCGCCGTCAAGTTTATCAAACGCCGCAGCACCGATCATAAACAGATACGCCTCGCGCAAGCGCCCCTGATATGCAAAAAATACAGCCAGCAGTCCCATCATGGCGTTCATCACCGTTAGCGCATTGGGGAAAAACGCCAGAATGCGACGGCGCAGGCGTTCATTGCCAAGGCAGAGATCATCCAAACATAAGGATCCGTATTTTCGGCAAAACATGGCGATGGAGCCGAAATTAATCGTCAGAAATATTATTTCGATAACGAACAATCCCCGCAGGGGCAGATTTCCCAACCAGGAGATCCCAAAATATATCTTGGAGGGCGGTCCTTCCGGAATATAAAAGGCATAGGCATACAGCAACGCCCCAACCGGAGCTGCGACAATAGTTCTTAACCGGGTTAATTCACTATCTTCGAGCTCCTGATTATTGCGGATAGCGAAGCCGCGCATAAAATGGGCAAAATTATCTCGAACCAATACGGTGACCGCCAGAAGCAGAACTAAAATAGCATGCAGCATTTCTGCCCGGTTGGGATCTGCAGTCAGGAAATGAATGCGCCACATGGTGCCGACGGCCACCAGCGGAAAAATAATGGAATAGACAACCTTATCCATGATGCGGTCTGCCAGTTGGGCCAGGTTGAGGTGCGGATGAAACCGTGCGGCAAACCACCCGTCGACGACATCAAAACTCATGGATATAAACAGAAAAATCACACCCAATATGTACAGAATCGGATTGCGGATCCACATCACCCCGATAGCGCATAGCAGACCGGCAAAAACCAGTGGCGGACGCCCGTAAACCAGAAGCGTGGTTATTTTTTGGGGGATATATTGTTTGGTGGACATGATATTTTGTTTAACAATGCCTGCTAGGAGATGTCATACGAACCAAGACAAGGTCGTTTGGAATTAGGTCGCATCATAAAAAAAAATCGATTCGGTGTCAAGCAAGCAGGATGTTTTGCCTTATTGTTCAGTTTCTGATAATGCAAGGCCATCTAAAGAAAGTGTCTAAAATGCCTAAAGTGCCTTAAATGCCTAAAATTTCGGTTTCGCTTCGCTCTGTCGATTTTAAAAATTTTAAAAGACAGAATGCCTTAAGCCCGCTGCAAGCGGGAGCATTTTAGTTCATTTTAGGCACTTTAGGCAATTCTCTATTTAGGAATTTTCTTATGTCTCAATCGCTATATAAAAAAGTCGGAATTGCTGCTGCTATCATGATGGGCTCGATTTTTTTGAGCCGTTTTTTTGGATTTTTTCGATTGATGGTGATTGCCTATGTGGGCGGCCGAAGTGCCGATGTCGACGCCTATCAGGTAGCGTTTGTTCTTCCCGAAATCCTAAACCACATGGTTGCCAGCGGATTTTTGTCCATAACCTTTATTCCGATTTTTTCACGTTATCTGGCCGAAAACCGGGAAGATGAAGGCTGGGATGTCTTTTCAATTATATCGTGTGGATTTGGAAGCCTACTTTTGATGTTTATTGTGTGCTCAGTGTTTTTTACGCCTGAACTTGTGGCCCTCATTGCTCGGGGCCGGCCTGACACGGTGTTCAGAGAAAACGTCATCACCATGACGCGCATTATCATACCGGCCCAATTTTTCTTTTTTACGGGCGGACTGTTTATGGCGGTCCAGTTTGCCAAAGAGAAATTTTGGATCCCAGCCCTGGCACCACTGATTTATAATCTTGGGATTATCGCCGGTGGTGTATTTCTGAGTGATCGTCTCGGCATGCAAGGCTTTTCATGGGGTGTTCTTTTCGGTTCATTTGTTGGTAATTTCGCACTCCAGTGGTGGGGCGCCAAAAAAGTTGGAATGAAATTTTCAATCAACTTCAATTTTAAGCACCCGGAGTTGAAAACTTATGTAAAGAAGACCCTGCCGTTGATGTTCGGTCTGACCATGTTTTTTTCCATGGAAATTTTTATGAAATTTTTCGGGTCCTATTTACCCCCGGGAAGTATTGCCGATCTAGAATATAGTTTTAGAACCATGCTTTTACTGGTGGCCTTTTTCGGCCAGGCCGTGGGTGTCGCCTCCTATCCTTTCATGGCGCGGCTGGTTGCTGAAAATAAATTGCAGGAAATGAACCAGTTGCTGAACAACACCCTAAAGTATTTGTCATTGGTTATCCCGGCTTCCGTTTTGTTGATGGTGTTGAGGCGTGATGTAATTTTAATCATTTTTCAAAGGGGAAAATTTGATGCATCAGCCACCGAGCATACTTCGCTGGTTTTAGTCTATTTGTTGATCGGGGCGTTTGCCGTTGCTGCCAATACGGTTGTACCCCGGGCCTATTATGCAATGCAGGACACCCTTTTTCCGGCTATTTATGGAACCGTGGCGGTGTTAATTAGTGTTCCATTTTATCTGATGGGTCTGAAACTGATGAATACCGAAGGTGTCGCCCTGGCGGTTTCGTTATCGGCGATTTTGCAGGTGGTTGTTTTATATGCCCTCTGGAACAAACGCAGTCATAACCAGGGAAGCAAAGGGGTCTATCGGCTTTATCTAAAAATCATTGTCCTTAGTGTGCTGATGGGAATCGTTTTGGTATGGTTTAGAAGCGTGGTTCTGGCTGGAATTGATGCCACCACAATTGGCGGAAGCTTTTTGGCAGTTGTTTTGAGCAGTGCGCTGTTTTTGATCGTTTTGCTGGTGGCTGGTTATGGTTTAAAAATAAGTCAAATCGATGAATTAATAAGAAAAATTATAAATAAATTGAAACTGACCAAGAGTTGACCTAAAGTCGTTTCGGTGTTTCTACCATTTTATCAACGCACTCCCCCAGGTTAATCCTCCCCCGAAAACCGGCAAACAGACCAAATCGTTGGTTTGAATGCTGCCATCCCGAATGGCCTCGTCAAGTGCGATGGCACACGACGCCGATGAAATATTGCCGTATTTGTGTAGCGTCATGTAAAACCGTTCAAAAGGGATCTTCAGCGATTTGGAGATGTTTTGAAACATACGAATATTGGCCTGATGGGGAATAAACCAGCTGATATCTTCCACAGCAACGCCGTTTGAATTGGCTGCCTCCTTAATCGATTCCATAAACCGCCGGACGGCGACACGAAAACTGAGGTTGGCTTCAATCAAATTCAGGTAGTGCAAACCCTTATCCACACTTTCATGGGAAATTGGTGTGGTAGAAGATCCTCCCCCCGGCAATAACAAGTCTTCGCCGTTGGCGCCGTCGGTGTGCATATGGGTCGATAAGATTTGATGGCCATCACCGTCGTCCATGGTTAACAGGGCTGCCCCGGCTCCGTCTCCCCACAGGATACAGCTGGAACGATCTTTCCAGTTTACGGTTCGGGTCATCACTTCAGCGGCCACAACTAAAACCGTTTTAAAGACTTTATTTTTCAGATATTGCTCGGCCACATTCAATCCGAAAATAAAACCTGAGCAGGCGGCCGCCACATCGAAAGTGACGGCCCGGGGCACATCCAGTTTGGCCTGCAGCCAATTGGCAGCCGAAGGACAGCAGGTATCCGGTGTGATCGTGGCCACGATGATTAAATCTATATCGTTAACGGTGAGACCGGCCATTTCAAGTGCGTTGAGGCTGGCATGGTAGCCCAGGTCGGATGTTGCCATATCTGGATCGGCGATTCGTCTTTCGTGCACCCCCGTTCGCTGCACGATCCACTCATTGGTGGTATCCAATCCCATTTTTTCCAGATCGAAATTTGTTAAAACCTTCGACGGTAGAAAAGAACCGGTTCCCAAAATCCTGATAGACTCCATTAGCTTGAATCTCCGCAGCAGAATTCCTTGTTTTTAGATATGCTACGACCATAGTGTAATCCAGATGTAATATATAAAACTCGGATTGAACTAACCGTACTTTAATTTCCAGAATGAAATTGGTTAAATTCCAAATAACAAATTACAAATATCAGACAAATCACAATGACCGAAATTCAAAATCTCAAACTGTTTATGGGACACCTCACTAGGTAGCGTATTTAAATATAACGGTCAACCATTTGCGTGATTAAATTTTCGACACCTTCGTTGCCTTCTTTCTCTTGAATGTCTTCGATTAGGTGTTTAATTTTTTGATATGTTTGCCTATCCCGTTGAAGATCATCGACTGAGCGATAAACACCACCGCGACGTCCGGCGCGGTATATGAGGCGTTCGGTGTCCGGAAGCGCTTGATATTTTTTGATTACCCCAAGCAGCTTGTCTTTGTCCTCCGGAAACTTGCCGGTGACTTCCTCCAACAGATTCATGATGTGATCACTGGTAACAGTGCTGGTGATGCCATCAAGGGTTTCAATAAAGAGTTTGATCTCTGCGGCCAGCATGTCGTCGGATTGCATAGTAAAACTGCCGTCTTTTAATTTTGCATGCAACGGCACCCGCGGGGGTACTCTCAGGCTGCGGAGTCGGATGAAGTGAGGATTGATCTGATTCAGCACCGTAGCTGTTTCGATCGCATGATCCCGCCACATTTCCTGCCCCCCCAATCCCGGCATGACATACTCGGAAACCTCCATGCCGGCTTGGATTAATTTCTGTCCGGCTTCAATATGCTGGATACCGGTTACCCCTTTTTTCATTAGTTTGAGCAACGGGTCATAGCCGGTCTCTAAGCCGAGGTGCACGCGGTCTAGGCCTGCCTGCCGAATTTGTCGTAACGATTCAACTGATTTTCGGATCACGGTGCGGGACCGGGAATAGGTCGTCACGCGTTTGATTTCGGGAAATTTATTTTTTAAAAATTTTAGGATTTCAACCAGATCTTGCGTTTTCAAAATCAAATTATCGGCATCCTGCAGAAAACATGCATCGGTTTTAAAAAACAACCAGGCGGCAATACTGCGGTATTGCTCGGTATACTCCGCATGATTGAAGATATAGTTGATCACCCGCTCATTGACGTGGCCGCTATAACCCAACTTCCATGAAAGCGCTTTGATGTCATCGGCCATATCTTTGGCGGTCTGGATGTCGATTTTAATCTCCTCGACCGATCGTAAAGAAAATTTTTGGTTTTTATAGACCGGACAAAACAAACACTGGTTCCACGGACAATTGCGTGTCAGTCGTAAAAGCAGGCTGCGGGCCTCATTCGGTGGTCGAATGGGCCCTTGTTCAAAACTGAAATTTGGTTCTTTCATTGAATCACTTATAAAAAACGGCAGAATGTTCTGCCGCTCTAGCGCTAAATGAGCGAAAAACGCTCATTTAGCAGTTAATCGTTCTTAGAAGCCATCTCAAAAATAGGATTTTGGTTCAAGATCGCGGCGAGGCTGAGTTTCAAACCGGAGGCATACTGTTGTATGTCGAGGATTTGAAACGCAGCACCAACAAAGATATTGGGCCAAAAGACATTTTTGAGATGGCTTCTAGTTATTCGTTTAGGTTATTGGTGAAGGTTTACACAAATGCCCTTCTTCCATGGCGACGCGACCACATCCGTCGCATACAAATTTCATTGCCGCCAGTTTATCTTTACATATGTGTGTGGTGTCCACTTCTGTGGAACCACAGAAGCTGCATTTGGCCTTGTCTCCGCAGGGATTGCAAAGATGCCCCGGTTCATTTGCCACCGCACCACAATTTTTGCATGTATAAGCCATAACAGGTCTCCTTTTTCTTTTTATATTTATTTTTTGATTACCGATACAGTGATTTAAATATGTTTCCGAAATCAGAAAAAGTCAAGAATCAGGAGGTGGTACTCGTTTTTCAAGCCTGGTGAGATCAAGAATACAAAAAGCAAGATCGACAAGAGGTCCGATTGGATGCTTAAAAGTTTTTTTGTGCATTTTGTGGCAAGAGAATTATATGGGGAGATTTTTATCAACAAATATTCAATCTTCAATATTCAATCTTCAATTCTCCGCCTCAGGCGGACCGGGGTTAAGCTGGCGGGTGTCTTATTTTATGGTTTCTGGTTGTCTTCCGCTTCCTTTTTTTCATCGGGGAGTATGGGCTGAATGATTTTTATCGGCAGTTTCAGGGTTCTTTCCAAAACGCCCAGTACCCCGGATCCGACTGCGGTAGGCGACAGGGGTATAACCGTGGGATTTTCTAATTTACCTTTTGCTCTGAACGGAATGGAGATAAGCTTGCCGCCAAGAACGCTGCTGATTAAAGGGATTTTTTTGACGATACGATCCACCGTTTTAAAGGG
>JASFPE010000052.1:0-17580 GCA_050116155.1 Desulfobacterales bacterium | reverse complement strand
GTGTTCTATCAGGCCAAAAAATCTTCCAAGGCTTTAGCATCCGATGGAGGGAAGGGGAAATAAAATGGCACGCAATCTCGGAATTGTCTTTTCGGTATTGATCACACTGGCCTTCGGATACGGGATTTATGAAGCACTCTCCTATGCCTATCTGGCGAAAATATTTCCCCTGTATGTCAGCCTGGTGCTTTGCATTTTAGCCATTGTCAATCTTATCCAGGAATTTAAGACTTCCACAAAGGACAACGCAAAGAGTGGTGGTGGACCTGCCGATCTTGGGTCCGACTGGGGGGATATTACCATGTCGGATGCGCTGCGCAAGTTCTCGGCATTTATCCTGGTGATCATCGCCCTGTATGTCTGCACCTGGTTAATTGGATATCCCGTGAGCATCACCCTTTTTATTATTATTCTGTATCGCTATCTGGCCAGAAGTAAGTGGCACTGGGCGATTGTAGCCGGTCTGACCGGCCTGGGTTTTCTTGCTCTGGTTTCCAAATTGCTTTACATGGACTGGCCGGAGGGTATCATCCCTTTACCCTGGCCTTTGGGTTGATCATTAAACCAGCTATAGTTATCTGCATGGCCATCTTGGAAGATACGGCCCGCCGTCTAATGGAAGGCGATGTGTTTGTTCCCCGGAAATATTTCAATAATACCTGATCTAAAAGTTCCACTACCAAACAGGAAAAAATTTTGAACTAACGTTTTGGTTAATCCTAGCAGTGACTAAAATGCCTGAAGTTGAGGTATTCTGTCTGTTTTATAAAAAGACAGAGCGAAGCGATGCATTAACTTTAGATCACTTTTAACTTTTTGCTATTGAGGTAAAGCATGCAGATTGATCTGCCTTACGGTTCTGAAACCATTGGCGTCCGGCTTCCGGATCATTCCGAGGTTTTGACCCTTGAAGAGTGTTCCGCCGTATCAGACCTCCGGACCGAAATCCGGCGTGCACTGGATAATCCCATCGGCTGTGCACCCATCCGGGAATTGGCGCGCGGAAGATCGGATGCGGTCATCATTATCAATGACACGACCCGTCCGACGCCGAGTGATCTCATGCTGGAAGCATTGCTTGCCGATCTGGCCAAAGCCGGAATCCGCGAAACCGACGTGACGGTCATCATTGCCTGTGGCAACCACCGTCCCAATACCCGGGAGGAGATTCGCCGGATGGTCGGTGATGACCTGGCGTCACGTCTTGAGATTATCAACCACGATTGTAACGACACAGAAAATCTGGTTGCGGCCGACACAACCGACACAGGTATTCCCGTCTGGGTAAACGCCATTGTGGCCAGGGCAGCTTTTAAAATTGCCACCGGACTGATCGCTCCGCACCATACGGCCGGTTATAGCGGCGGCCGCAAAAGCATCATTCCCGGTGTTGCCGGCCTGGAAACCCTCAAACGCCACCACTCGTTTCCCGTTCGCCCCTACGAGCCGGCTTTCGGAAAACTAAAAGGAAATCCGTTCCACGAAGAGGCGGTAGTGATTGCACGCCGGATCGGGGTGGATTTTATCTTAAATGTCGTTCAAAGTGGTAGCGGCACCATCTCGATGGTCGTGGCGGGTGAACTCGAAGCCGCTCACGAGCATGGTGTTTCATTCTGTGAAACGAGTTGGGATCTTAAGGTTCCGCAGCGCTACGATACCGTCATTGTAACCCCGGGCGGATATCCCCGAGATATCGACCTGCACCAATCCCAAAAAGCCATGTCCTCGGCTGAAATGGTAATTGAAAAAGGAGGGGTTATCGTGTTGATTGCTGAATGCCGCGATGGCGTCGGTAAATATGCACAGTGGCTCAAACAGGCCCAAGCCCCTGAGGAGGTGATTGAGCGGTTCAAAAAAGAAGGATTCACCGCAGACCACTCGTCCAAGGCATTCATGTGCGCCAGAGCACTGGCACGCCATGAGGTCGTGATCGCGTGCAGCGGCATTTCGGAGAAGGAACTGGCACAGATGTTTTTCACACCGGCAGCTTCACCTCAAGCCGCCATTGACACCGCCCTGGACAGGATCGGTCCCGATGCCCGCGTACTCGTGCTTCCCAATGCCGTAAACTGTGTTCCCCGAGTGGCCGCCTGAGACCAATATTGTTGTACGAATCGCTGTCGTAAACATCCAGGAAGGTGCACAATGGCATCATTTCATGAAGCCTGGAATTCGATTGATGATAGCCTGGGTGAGATCCTGGGTGCCGGCCTGGCCGCCGATATCGGGGGTATGATTTTGGGGATCCCGCAACGCATCTTCTACGGCCTGCTCGATGGCAACCGCCGCCTGATGCTCATTTAAATGTCGCAGCATGAGCGCGCCACTGAGGATCTGTGACACCGGATTGGCAATTCCCTTGCCGGCAATATCCGGCGCCGTACCGTGCACCGGTTCGAAAAGAGATGCCTCTGTGCCGTAGGTGGCGCCCGCCCCCAAACCTAAACTGCCCGCCGCAGACGCACAGATATCGGACATAATATCTCCATATTGGTTGGGCATCACAGCGACATCGAATACGGCCGGATGGGTGACAACTAGGGCGCAGGCCGCATCAATGAACCGTTCGTCAAATTCGATCTGGGGGTACTCCTGCGCGACTTCCCTGGCCACCTTGACAAAGAGCCCATCGGTCTGCTTGAGCACATTGGCTTTATGAACGGCCGTTACTTTACGCCTTGCATAAGATTTGGCAAACTCAAAAGCAAAACGCACAACCGCTTCTGAGGCCTTGCGCGTAATGATCTTTAGGGCTACGGCCATATCGTCTCCGGCCGTATATTCACTGGCCACATACAGATCTTCATTGATTTCCCGCACGATGACAATGTCTATGTTCCGAATGGGTGCCGGAACGCCGGGAAAATTTCGAGCAATCCGAATGGCAGCGAATCCGCCTCCCTCCCTCCGGAGCGCATTGGTGGCGCTGTTGTAAGATTTTGGTGGCCTGCCACCTGGAATCCCCCGTCGCCAACCCGGTGTTACCACCGCATCTCCCATCTCGACGGAAAAAGGACCCTTGAGCCCGACGCCGCACCCTATATAGGATTCCAAAGTTTCGTCCGGCAATGGTGTGCCCAGCTTTTGACGCGCCCTCTCCCCGCCCTCCAGTTTAAGCCAGTTCACCTCGACCTCCGTGGCTTCAATAACCTGCACGGCGGCAGCGATAATTTCAGGACCGATCCCGTCTCCCTCCATCAGACAAATATTGTGCATCACATCTCCTCTGAGGCTTTACCGGAAAATTGTTTCTCCAGTTCGAGCATTTCGTGGTAGCCGATCAGATCGTACAGTTGATCCCGGGTGAACATATGCTTCAATGATTGCTTCTGTGTGCCGGTACGCCGGATTTCCGTGAACAGGTCATAAATTGCCTTAATGGCCACCCGCATGGCAGAAACCGGATAAATCACCATTCGATAGCCCAGGTCCTGGAAGCGGGCGGCCGTAAGATAAGGTGTTTTGCCATACTCGGTCATGTTGGCCAGCAAGGGTGCGGCTACCTGACGGGCAAAGTCACGAAACTCTTCTTCGGATTCAAGGGCCTCGGGGAATATCATATCCGCCCCGGCCTCCATATAGGCCTTCCCCCGCCGAACGGCCTGGTCGAATCCCAGGGTAGCCCTGGCATCCACACGGGCAATGATGAGAAAATCAGGATCCGTGCGGGCATGACAAGCAGCCCGAATTTTGCCCATCATCTCCTCGATAGGAATGATCTCCTTGCCCTTCAGATGTCCGCAGCGCTTGGGCATGACCTGGTCTTCAATGTGAATACCTGCGATTCCGGCCAGTTGAAATTCTCGAACCGTGCGCATAACATTGAGCACCCCCCCATAGCCCGTGTCCGCATCCGAGACGATGGGCAACGTGGTGGCCCTGGCCATTCGCGTCGCACTCTGCACTATCTCGGTGAGGGTAATCATGCTGTGATCCGGCATTCCCAGTTGTGTGTTGGCCGTTCCTGCCCCGGTTAGATAGACTGCCTCAAATCCGGACACCTCGGCGATGCGAGCTGTCAGGGCATCGTGAGCCCCGGGGGCCATCAAAATTTCATCTCGAGCCAAAAGCTCGCGTAAACGGGCTGACATTGACGGCATAAAAACTCCTTTGCATATCCCACAATGGGATATTGCTCTTTTATCGTCGATTTTCCAAAATATTTATCTATCTAATCAATAGAGACTTATGTACAAGTTGTCAACAATACGCGCTGGCGTCTAATCCGCATATGATGCGACAATTTAAAAATTTATGGAAGAAAATTCATTTAAAAATCCGATACTCCGATTTTGTTTATCCCCGGACCGGTAAGTATAGCCCTCAGAGTCCCGGCAAAGGGTTTGAAGTCTGGCATGCTTCGCTTAAAAACGCCGGATGCTGAAAATATGACACGATGCTTTTTATTTGACTCCACCAACTATCCCATGTTATCGAAAATACGAAAGGTGGGCGAGTTTTCTGGATAAACATGTGCATTTATGCAAGCTATCCTTAGAATCCAACCTATTCATTAGCCGGAAATTTGAATCTAACATTCAAACCAATCAAAGGAGGTAGGTATGGCAGACTTGAAAAAACTGGAACAATTGTTAACTGATGGGAAGATCAGCCGACGTGAGTTTATCAAGCGGGCGTCGGCCTTGGGCCTGATGGCGGCGGTGTCGCCGGCGCTGTTATCCTCTCCGGCAAAAGCGGCAACCCCGAAAAAAGGCGGGCATTTTACCTTTGCCTTAACAGGGGGGTCTACGACAGACTCTTTGGATCCGGCCACGCATACCTCGAGCTGGAACATCAACGCCGAATTTCAGCTGCGAAACTGCCTGGTGGAAATCGATCACAACTTCGATACCATCCCGGAACTGGCCGAAAGCTGGGATTCCTCACCGGATGCCAAAAAATGGATCTTCAACCTGCGTAAGGGTGTGGAATTCCACGACGGCAAGACCCTGGAGGCCGAAGACGTGATCTATTCACTCAAACACCATATGGGCCCGGATTCAAAATCGGCTGCCAAACCATATCTGGATCCGATTACCAGCATTAAAGCGGACGGTAAACACCAAGTAGTCATTGAATTGAACGCAGGAAACGCCGACTTCCCGTTTCTGATGGGTGATTATCATCTGCCCATTTTCAAAGCCGGCACCAAAGGCAAAGAGTTTGAGAAGGGCATCGGTACGGGTCCATACATCCTGGAGGTCTGGGAACCGGGTGTTAACCTCATTACCCGACGAAACCCGAACTACTGGAAGGAGGGGCGGGGTCATTTCGACAAAGTGGAAACCCTTAGCATCAACGATGTGAATGCCAGGACCAATGCACTAAAGACAGGTCAGATTCAACACATGGATCGTGTCGAACGGAAAACGGTCCACCTCATGAAACGTGTCACAGGCATTGAGATCCAGGCCACGACGGCTACTTTCCACTACACCATGCCCATGATGACCACAACCAAACCCTATGGTGACAACAATGTCCGGCTGGCCCTCAAGTATGCCGCCGATCGGGAAGAAATGGTGAAACGGATTCTGAACGGCTATGGGGAACCCGGCAACGATCATCCCATCGCCCCAGTCAACCGCTATCACGCCAAAGACCTGAAAAAAAGAGAATACGATCCGGAAAAGGCCAAATTCTACATGAAAAAGGCCGGTATGCTGGACCATACCTTTAACCTGCATACGGCCGAAGCTGCCTTCCAGGGTGCAGACGATTGCGCCATCCTATACCAAGAACATGCCAAGAAGGCCGGCATCAAAATTAAAGTGGTTCGGGAACCCAGTGACGGCTATTGGAGCAATGTCTGGACAGTGAAGGAATTCTGCATGTGCTACTGGAGCGGACGACCCACCGAGGATCTGATGTTTTCGGTGGCCTATGCAGCCGACGCGCCTTGGAACGATACCAAATGGAAACACAAACAATTCAACGAACTGCTTCTTGCGGCCAGGGCGGAGACGGATACCAAGAAGCGCGCTCAGATGTATGCCGATATGCAGGAGATCTGCAAGGATGAGGGCGCAACCCTGGTTCCCATGTTTGCCCAGATCCTGGAAGCTGCCACCGATAAAATCGGTCACGGTCCCATTTCAGGTCATATGGAAGCGGACGGCCATCGAAATGCCGAACGCTGGTGGTTTAAATCGTAATCACTTTTAGCGGTTAAGTCGTATTCAAACGAGCTATATCAGTGTTCGATTTGAAGTCTTAAAGTGTAAGACCCTGGAATGTTGGGCACGAAGTGAAGCTTTAGCGCTATACTGGAATTTTGGAATATTGGGTTTCAAAATACGAAATACACCAAAGCCTTTTTAGAACGATAGATCCCCTGCCCCTTCTCTCCCATCGGAGAGAATCGGGTGGGGGTTTTTATTCAGAACGAAAGGTTGCCTTCCCACATGTTGCGCCAGAATTGGATGGCCTGGCTGCGATCCATGGGGCGTGGATTCTCGGGGCGTGGATATTTGTCGATCATCATCTCGGCTGCCGCTGTCAGATCGCTTTCGGCGATTCCGCCGTATTGTTTCAGTGTCACCGGCAACCCGATGTCCTCCATGAGATGATAGATCGATTCCACTGCCAGTTTGGCTGCCTGCGGCTCCGAAAGGCTATCTGTTTGCTCACCCAATGCTGCGGCAATGCGTGCCAGTCTGGCACTGCTATAGGGAATGTTGAAAGCCATGTTATACGGCAACGCAAGTGCACAGCCAAGACCATGGGGAGTGGGCTTATACTTGGTGATGACGTAAGATGCGCTATGGGCATAAACCACACCGGTCATATTCATCCCCATATAGCCCAGAGAAGCCGCCATTGACATGTGGTAGCGCGCTTCCAAATCCTCTCCATCGGCTACCGCACGGCGTAGATTGGCTGCCGCCAGTTCAATGCCTCCCAGACACAGCATATCGCCCACCGGATTGGCATCTTTGTGCATGATGGCTTCGATGGCATGACTTAATGCATCCATTCCCGTAAAGGCTGTAACATGCGCCGGCATGCTAACCGTCAGTTTGGGATCCACAATGGCAATATCGGCAAAGGTGACATGAAACGGTTTTTTATCATTATCGATGGTTATCACACTATAACTGCCCAGTTCGCTGCCGGTCCCGGAGGTGGTCGGTGCCAGTATCAGCGGAAGCCCCTGTGGCGCCGGCGCTGCCTTTCCCGAGCAATATTGACGGGGTTGGATCTTATGGGCCAGGGACATCGCCATGAGCTTGGTAATGTCCAACACACTGCCGCCGCCCACACCGATAACCATGCCTATCCCTTCTTTGGCATACAGTTCAAAAATCGCTTCGGCCTTCTCCACAAGAGGCTCCGGTTCTACTTTCGCAAATATCGATACCTCAAAACCAGCCTTTTTAAGATTTGCTTCAATTTCCCCTAAAGCACCCAGCCCTTTAAGAACTTCGTCACTGATCAGCAGGACTCTCCCCTGACCCAGCTTGGCCGCCTCTTGTCCGATTTGATCGATGGCGCCACAACCAAAAATGATGCGGTTGGTCTCACTCATCCCGGCGGTGGTGAAATCGAAAATCCGGTGAATATCATAAGATACATCATTTACCAGTGGTCTCATAACCGGCTCCCTTTGAAAAAAATGGCGCTGCATCTCGCCGCGCAGTGTACGGCCGACATGTCAATGCAACCGAATCTAATAGACAACTACCCGATCACCGCTTTACAGCTCACTAACCTGCAGTTTCGCATCTGCCAACCAGCGGGGGCTAATCTCAACCCCCCAGCCGGGTCCTTGGGGGATCTGAACCTGCCCGTCGCGCACCTGCAAAACAGGAGTATATAGATCTTCAAACCAGGGCTCCTTTTCAATGCAAAACTCAAAATGCGGTCCCCGGTTGGGGGTCGCCGCCAGCAGGTGCATGGTAAATACCGTCACCAGCGAAAGATTGGCGGAGTGGGGCACGAAGGGCATACCCGCCTTTTCAGCCATCCTGGCCGCCCGCATCGCCCGGGTGATCCCGCCGATGTAACATACGTCGGGCTGAGCGATGTCCATGACGTGCGTGGCCGTCATCCGCTCCCACTGTTTCAAGTCGTAGTCCTGCTCGCCGCCGGCCACCGAAAGGTTGGTTGCGCGGGTCACCTCGGCGGTCCAATCCAACTCCCAGTAAGGACAGGGTTCTTCGAAATGAGAAACGCCATTGTCCTCCAGCAGCCTGGACAATTCGATGGCTTTGGCCGGCGTGTAGCAACTGTTGGCATCCACCTTGAGATCGATGTCATCGCCAATCGCCCGGCGTACAGCGGGCACCAACGCCTCGCTGCGGCCCGGCCACTGGTCCTCGTCATGACCGTTCTCCTTGCCCACCCGGATTTTAAAAGAAGGATAGCCGTACTCATCGCGCAGGCGAGCCAGGCGCTCAGCTTCATTTTCGGCAGTGATCTCACGGCTCATCGACGAGCCATAGGGGGTCAGGGTGCAGGGCGAGCCACCTAACAGCTCACAGACGCCCTTGCCCTCCAGCTTGCCCCTCAGGTCCCAAATGGCGGTGTCCAGGCCCGCAAGCGCCCGGCAAACAAAGCTTCCCGGATACTTGAAAGTTTCTACCAAAACGCGGTCGACCAGAATGTCGAGATTCATCGGGTCCGTGCCCATGGCGATCGGTGCGACGAGGCGATGAAACACAAGCGCCGAAATATCGGCATCATAGGGTGAAATCTGGCCCATACCCTGGGATCCGTCATCGGTGACAACCCTGACAAAGCTGAGGTGTCTTTGGGTATAGGTTTCCAAGCGAGCGATTTTCATGAGGTGTACCTCCGTATTTCTGCAAGTCATTTAGAATTTGAAATCAGTGTTGTGTCCTACAAATAAGTTATTAAATGATTGTCACTCCCGCGCAGGCGGGAGTCCAGTCATCGTCCCCGCGAAGGTGGGGATCCAGACATAAAATAGATTTTCTGGATTCCCGCTTTCGCGGGAATGACGAATGGATAGGAAGCCACTGCACTAAGAGATATTTTTAACAATATTTATGGGATACAGCACTATTATGCTGTCTCAGAAATAATTTACAAAATCATTTCATGTGATCATCACAGGTTATTTTGTAAAATCGGTGCACGCAATAATTCAAGGTCACATCATATTCTGACAAGGCGATAAGTAAAGAAATTAGAGATGCGTGTCAAGCAAAGAGGCTGTCTTATCGAAAACAACTTTGTGTCAACGACCACCCGCATAGCCGGTGGCTTGAATTTTCGGCCTTTAGCCGAAAAGGCAAAAGCACGTCAGTGCTTTAAGCGTTGCGGTTGTAGCCGGGTGCAAAGCACCCGGATTGAAAACAACCAATCCTGGAATTGATCAAGCTACAATTTCTTGTAACCAAAAAAGACCAAATGTACTTCATTTGGCCTTTTTATTTGACTATCCTGTATTAAACCTGATAAGAGGTATTTGCACGGTAAATTCTCTTCAAAAAAAAATTTCGACTCGTAAAATAATCCACAGAAAACTTAAAAATTATGGTCTTTTGATCTTAGGCGTAAAACCGAAAACTCCTAACCAGCCGGGAAAATAAACAAATATCTGACTCCAGGAAAGGAGGGGCAAGTATGGCGGAGTTACAACAACTCGAGCGCTTACTAACGGAAGGCAAAATTACGCGCCGTGAGTTTCTGGCACGCGTTTCCGCTTTGGGTCTAATGGCCGCGGTGTCGCCGGCACTAATGGCTACAACGGCAAAAGCCGCAACACCGAAAAAGGGCGGCCGACTCAGGCTTGGTATGGCCGGCGGCTCGACCACTGATTCGCTGGACCCCGCGACGATGACAGACGTCATGGCATATAATATCAATTGGCAAATCCGGAACTGCCTGGTAGAAGTTGACTATAAAAACAATCCTATACCCGAATTGGCCGAAAACTGGGACTCCTCCCCGGATGCAGTCAAATGGGTTTTCAAGCTGCGCAAAGGGGTGGAATTTCACAACGGCAAAACCCTTGAAGCCGAGGATGTGGTATTTTCAATCAATCATCACCGGATGGAAGGATCTAAATCAGCTGCAAAGGGTATCGTTGATCCTATCGCAGACATAAGGACTGACGGCAAATACACGCTGATGTTCACATTGAAAGAAGGAAACGCCGATTTCCCCTTCAACTTGAGTGACCCTCACCTTACCATCACACCAGCCGGCACAACCGGTGCCGATTGGGAAAAAGGAATTGGAACCGGCGGTTATATTCTGCAAGAATGGGAGCCGGGCTATAGAGCATTTACCAAACGTAATCCAAACTATTGGAAAGAGCATCGCGCACACTTTGACGAGATCGAGACAAACGGTATTGCGGACGTCACCTCCAGGATCGTCGCCTTGCACAGGGGACAGATTGACGCTATGAACCGGTTTGAGCTTAGGCTCAATCATTTGCTACCCAGAGCACGTGACATTCAGGTCATAAACGTCACCGGGACGAAGCATTATTCGGTCCCGATGCTTACCGATAGGGAACCGTTTAAAAATAATGACGTCAGACTGGCATTGAAATACGCCATCAATCGTGAGCAGATGCTGAAGAAGATTTTACGCGGTTATGGCAGCCTCGGCAATGATCATCCGATCGCACCAACCCAAAAGTATTATGCTTCCGATTTGCCCCAGAGAAACTATGACCCGGACAAGGCCAAATTTCATATGAAAAAGGCTGGAATGTTAGATTACACTTTCAGCCTTCATTGCGCTGACGCTGCCTGGCCGGGAACTGATGCCACAGCTGCTGCCATGCTTTACAAAGCGGATGCTGCCAAGGCCGATATCAAGATAGAGGTCATTATTGAATCTGATGACGGTTACTGGAAGAATATCTGGATGAAAAAGACCTGGGCTATGTGCTACTGGAGCGGCCGTGCGACCGCAGATTGGATGTTTTCCACCGCCTACGCCCAGGATGCAGCCTGGAATGATACCTTTTGGAAGCACGAACGGTTTAATAATTTGCTTAAAGAGGCCCGCGCGGAGCTTGATGAAAAGAGACGATACGAGCTATACGCAGAATGCCAAAAAATTGTACGAGATGAAGGCGGGGTGGTTATCCCGATGTTCGCGAACCATATTGAAGTCGCAAGTAAAAAACTAATTATCGATAATCCCGCGGGGAATTGGGAAATGGATGGTAACAGGGCCGCTGAACGCTGGTGGTTTGAGTCGTAATTTTGACGTAGAATAATTCAGAATAATATATAGCAGGCCAAACGCATTGCGTTTGGCCTGCTAAGCTTTAAACGAAACGTCTTCTTTGATGTTTTTTCGATGACAATCTCTAAAGCAGCCAGAATTAAAATTTATCTGTTGCTATCGAACTATGGTTGTACGGTCACCACCGGGCATGGGGAATGCAGAATTACATACTGCGCCGTGGAACCGAATAAAAATTTCCCCACTTTCGACTTTTTTATAATCCCAATAAAAACCTGATCAATCTTTTCATCTTCGGCAAATTTCACCAGTTGCTCTCCGGAGGTCAGCTCGGTTAGTAATAATTGAACCTCATGCGGCGGATCATCTGCACCGAGAATATCCTTCACCTCCGCCTCGAGTCTGTCTTCCATCTTTTTAATCTGGGAATGCTTTAGCGGTTCTACCCGTGTGATGGAATTCACCACCTCCAATTTTGCTTTCCAGATTTTGGCATGTGCTTGAGCCACTTTCAAAGCTTCTTTGGACTCATCTGTCCCGTCATAACAGACCATAAACTTCATAACGACCTCCCATGTTGACAATGGTTACCTAAAAACAGCATCAAAGATTAATGTAATCTTTAAACCCGCTGAAAGTCAACCAAAATGGTCCAATTCCAGAAGAGTTATAAAGATAATACCTTAAATACAAGGTTTCAACAAAAAAGTGATCTTGACAATCAGAAGCAGTTTCGTTATTCGGTTTTCCATCTTTGCTTTATCATTAACACTTCCATATAGGAGGAAAAAAATGGGAAAAATCCAAACGAGAATTGGTAGCGGCATCAGGATTGAAATGACCGCGGCCGAAGTTCAAAAGGACCTGGAGGCGGGGACCGAAGAGGCTGCCGACCGGGCAAAAATATCCCCCCTTACCAAAGACGAATTGCATTACTTATTAGAACTTCATGAATGTCCGGATAAAGTCGTGGGTGTCGAAAAAGGTAAAGAGGTTTGCCTTACCTACGACAGTTGCACTACCAAGATCAAGCGGGCCAATGTCTCGATAAGCAAAATTCAATCATTGCAGATGTTTGAAAGGGCATTGGGGGCCGATACCCTGGAACTTGCGCACATTGACTACAGCTTTAAGCCGGTAAAACCCATCGTGGTATTCGAGAAACCCATCATGGAACAGGCACTGTTGATAACCATACCGCCGCTGTTATATGGTGCCATGCCGAATTTAGCATTGTACAGCCAGCCCGACGGTCCTTGTCCAAATCCGATGGATCTGTTGCCTCAGGGAAAGATCGATGAAGGCAGAGCCTCTTTTGAAGAAGCCATCGAATATGCGGTAAAAGACATGGTTTATGTGGGCAGTGAAATGTATGAAACCGGAGCAGACGGTATTAATTTTGATACCACCGGTGCCGCGGGAGATGCGGAATTTCTGGCGGCTCTCAAGGCCATGGAGATTCTGCGGAAGAAATATCCTGAGATGGGCATTGAAATGGGAATGGCGTCTGAATTCATTCTGGGGCTGCACGGTGAGTTGGAATACGATGGGATTCGATTGGCGGGACTCTTTCCCCATGATCAGGTTAGACTGGCCCAAAAGGCCGGCGCCACGATATTCGGGCCGGCCATTAACATTGTCACGAACAAATCCCTGCCCTTTAACCTGGCCCGATCTCTCACCTACACCAAAGCATGTTCCGAGGCCTCTGAGATACCCATCCATGCCAATCTGGGTATGGGTGTGGGCGGTGTTCCCATCGTGATTTCCCCGCCGGTGGATGCCTTGACGAGGGCTTCGAAAGCACACGTAGAGATCTGCAGGTTAGACGGGTTGTAGGTGGGCGTCGGCGATCCTTACGGGATGCATGCCGCGCATGCAATCGTCTCGGGGATGGGCGGAATACGCACTGCTGGAGATCTGGTGGCGCGTTTGCAGCTGAACCGGGCGATGAGAATTGACGAGGCCAAAAAAAATGTGGCGGATAAACTCGGCGCATCAGTGGCCGATATCGCCGATGAGGTTAAAATGAGGGAAGTCAGGGAAGACATGGATCTCGGAACCCTCAATGAGTGCCCCGGCGTGGCCAAAGGTATTGACGCCAAATTTCGCATTGCAAAATTAATGGATTTGAAAATCAACAGTGTTGAGTTGTTCAAACAAAGAGTAAGCTTCGATTTCTAATATTACTCATCAAGACTTTTGGGGGCAAGCTGCTTTATTCTGTTCTTGCGGCTATTTATGTGCACCACCTGGCGCAGCCGACCACCCTTGGCCTGGTGTCCCTGAGCGATGACCACAAAAGCCCCAGGATCGACTTCATTGACAATGGCCGTCAACCTCCTTACATCCGGCCGGTTGACCACACAAAACAGGGTCATATGATTTGTTTTTGAGAACATTCCTTTTCCTTCCCAACCTGTCACCCCGACGCCCATGCGGTTCAAGAGCGCCTGCGAAACAGTTTCAGGCGCATCGGTTACAATAAACGCCGTTCGCACCATACTGGGGCCTTCCATCACGTAATCAGCCACCAGACCCCACATGAACAGGGTCACAAAGGCATACAGGGCCATCTCCCATCCAAAAATCGCCCCGGCCAATAGTATGACCCCACCGTCGATGAACATGTAGACCTGGCTGTTGGGAATACCGGTTTTCAAGTTCAGAACACGGCTGATGACTGACGTCCCCGCCGGCGAGGTGCCGCCACGATAGATCAGTCCGATGCCGACGCCTCCGACGATGCCCCCGTATAAAGCATTTAGCAGCAAGTCGCTGGTAACCCCGGGTGGAAGGAACCCGGCCAACACATCTACTCCCAGGCTGTAAATCAAAGTCACATAGGAAGCACGGATGAGAAAACGGAAGCGACCCAGAAAGTAAAATCCCAATATCAACATGGGAAGGGTTAATATCAGCATGGTCAATCCCGGAAGCCAACCCGTGAATTCATACAGAATAATGGCCATACCGGAAACGCCGCCCGGGGCAATATTAAATGGCGCCAAAAAAATGTCGAAATTGATTGCCAGGATAATTGAACCACCGGTTAGCAGACAATAGTCAATTAATATTTTGCGGAAATTAAAATTCGTCATCCACTTTTTTATTTTTTGTTGCATTGTTGTTTCCCTCTAATATTTGGCTGGTTTCAGGTTTCAGATGTCAATTTCAGGTGTCAGGTGTCGGGTGTCAGGTTAATTAATTTAGGAATTCAGGAACTTAGAAAATCAAAAACCAAACACTAAACACCAAATACAAAACACCAATCCTGAAACCCGCAACGCGGAACCTTGAACCCAGAACATAGAACCCAGAACCTATAACTAAACAAATTCAGCCGACGAGTAATAGGGAAAAGCCGCTCATATGTCAATTACAAACCGCATATATACCTAAAATAAATTCAACTGGATTCTTCCCCCTCGCTGCCTTTTGATCGTGGCTGGAAGCCACTCCCACATATTCCGATAGCTCTGGTGGGAGCGGCTTCCAGCCGCGAAGATCTATTCATATTCGGTATTAGAAGTATGCGGGCTTTCATGAAATGAATATAAATCATTGAATGGTATACGGAAAAGCTTCGATCATAAGATTTGAACGTTGAAAAAGACACTGGTGGCAGTGCGGGAGGGTCTAAGCGGTATGAACTCAAGGGCAACTTGAAGCCAACTCTGGGTCAACGACCACCCGCATAGCGGGTGGCTTGAACTTGCCCGCCTTCGGCGGGCCTTCGGTCATAAGCCGAAGGGGTTCGGCCCTAGGCCGAAAGTCAGCCATAGGCTGAAGAGGCAAAAGCACGTCAGTGCTTTAAGCGTTGCCGTTGTAACCCGGTGCAAAGTCCCGCCTCGGCGGGATTTGAAAACAACCAATCAAATGTCGAAATTGGACTAATTACTAAGTCGTTAAATCTCGCCTGTTCGTTTTCGAATGTAATCCCGCAAATCTTTCTCGATTTGTGGATCAATATCCGGCTTCAAATAGTTCGACAATCGATCATCAAGAATTTCGGTAGCTTTTTCATCGACGCGCTTATGGCCGTCTTCCTGCCATCCGTTATAACCCCTGCGGTTCACCAGGTTTGGAAGGAAAAAAGCAGTTCGGCATTGTTCCAGGGTTTTGTTCTGGATGAGATAATCACCACCGATGCCCACTTCCTTGATAAGACTGGTATCAATGGATTCGTCGCTGATTTCGATTGGTTTCAAGGTTTCGATGACCATGCAGCACAATTCTTCATCAATAATGAACTTTTCAAAACTCATGGCACTGTATGCCCCGAGAATACCGGCTGCATGCAAAACGAAATTCGTTCCATTACGAATAGCCGTCATCAGGTTTAAGGCAGATTCAAAACCCGCCTGAGCATCTGCCAGGTGGGCATCCGTATTCGAACAGCCGGCACGGGCGGGCAAATTATAAAACTTGGCCATTTGGATGGTGGCGGCCGTTAATCTGACGACCTCCGGTGAACCCATGGCCAGACATCCGGTGCGCATGTCCATTATGGCGGAAGTGCCACCGATGATCACCGGCGCACCTGGATTTACCAGCTGGGTTAAAGTAACACCGGCCAAAATTTCGGCATTCTGCTGGGCAAGCAACCCGGCCAGACTCATGGGGCCGGACGAGCCGGCCATGACCAAAGCTCCAAAAATACAGGCCTGATTATACCGTGAAAGTTCAATGATAGAACCCGCCATTTCGGCTGTATATCTGAAAGGCGAAAGTGGCGTTATCAAAGATACGGTCACCGACATCTCTTTAAGTTTTTCCAGCCCGCCCCAGACAACACCGAGCATATTGATGCAATCGCGCGCTGCTTCTCGGGATAGCGGACTTCCCATAAAAGGCTTATCGCAAAAAACGATATTCGCATACAACATTTCCAAATGGGCGGTTTCAGCCTGCAAATCCCACGGAGATACCATCAGGAAGCCGTTCACGTTGATCACTTTAGAAGTCTGTACCAGTTGACAAAATTTATGATAGTCCTCCAGCGTTGCTTCCCGTTGCAGACCACCGCTCGAGGCAATAAAGGAAGCACCATATCCTGGAACCAGGGCCAAATCATCTCCCCCGATGGCAACGCTCTTCACAGGATTTCTGGCAACCAGGCTGAAATTTGATGGCGCTGTATCCAGAGCACGACGAATACTTTTTTCGGTAAAAAAGATCGTTTTACCGTCTACCTTGAACCCATTTGATTTAAAAAGATTTACGGCTTCATCGTCGTCAAATCGAACGCCTACAGTTTCGAGAAGATTTATTGAAGCATCGTGAATTTTGATTAACTCTTCATGGCTGAAAGTGTGGATGCGATCATACATTTTTTAAACTCCAAATTGGTGAAACCATTTTTCAAACGCTTCCGCGGCCGGAGGCCGCTCCCACTAAAATGTTATTGGTTATTTGTTATTCGCTAATAGGGAACAAAACAATTCTTTCCGATCGGATTCACCATTAACTGATAACTGATAACTGATAACTGATAACGAATAACTGAAATGTGGAGCGGCTTCCAGCCACGAAATTTGGTTCATTAAGGCATATTCGAATCAATGTCAACTATTTTAAAACATGCTCTTCAACCGCCCGGGCAATGTAAGAAACACGCTCGATCAGGTTGTTTCCCAATACCATATCGCCCACTCCAAATATAATGTTTTGGCGGCCGACAATCTCGAGAATGCGGTGGACGTAATCTTGAAACTGCTCTTCGCTCGTTCTTTCTTCAAGAATGGGAGATGGAAAGCCTCCCCAGATCATGGGGCCATTTTTCCAGGTTTCCCACGCCTCTTCAAACGTGCATTCCGTCAGGGGTGCCGGCGAAAAGGACTCACATACATCCAGGCCGGACTCAGCCAGCAAATGAAGCAAGGGTTTTACATTTCCATCGGTGTGGCTGCCGACTTTTTTACCTTGCCCGTGGAGGATCTCAGTATATTTCTGGTAGTACGGCAGGCTGTATTTCTCGAAAAGCTTTGGATTGGTCATCATTCCATCGAGATTATCACCAAATTCCACATAAATAGCCGGCAGATCGGATAGCTGTTGCAGGATCTGCATAAATTGCTGATCCAGAAGGTGAATCAACCGATCCAGCAACCGGGGGCTATCGTAAATTGCCGTGAATAAGGGCACTTCACCCAAATATTCAAGCAAAGCCTGTTGAAACGGTATTCGATGAAGACAGGGGACCACAAATCCATTGTCTCCCAAATCGACCTCGTCTTGCAGTATCATATCGAACTGCGGGACGATCTCCGTGTGTTCGATGATATGCTCAGCAATTCGATAATCCTCTTCTGCTTTGATCAGATGTTGCGTTAAATAGGGCTCTATGCCGCTCATGGCAACCATGCTCTCGGCAACCTCATAGGTGAGGCTCAGTTTTCCAAC
>JASFPE010000051.1:0-17886 GCA_050116155.1 Desulfobacterales bacterium | reverse complement strand
ATATTCAGCAGCAGCAGCTAGTGCTTCTTTCGTCGGTATGATACCGATCTGATTGCCTTCAGGATCGATTACCCTAACTTCTTGTGCTCTTATATTTTTGTTTATTTTTGTTTTGTCAAAGCGGTTTGGTCTTTGTGGTCTACGTATTAAAGCTATGTTTTCACCTCCTGGCCTTATAATTATGGTCGCTGCCCTTCGGCGTTGTAAAAGGGTACGGGTCTACCTTATATTCAAGTGCTGCAATATAAAACCAAATCCATAAATGCAAGAAAAAAATGCAGTTATGAATATAAATCCGAGTGGTTCAATGGCTAAAGCCGATATATATCGGTTAGAGCCGACAGATATCCTCATCACACGGACAACTACCATCGATTTCATAACAATATACTATGCGCGATTCAATTTCAAGCTGCTGATTTGAAATGGTTTTGAAGTCATATTGTTTGGCCGTTTTTACCAGCTCCGATCGAGAGGGTACGGTTTCTAATCCTTGAGAAAGGATATTTCCGGAAAACCCATCGATGATCTCTGCATCTTCACCGTTGGTAGCCACGGCGATCGGTATCTGGTAGGATGTCAGCAGACGGGAAGCTGCCAGCACTGGGCGACGGCGTGTTACTATAGAGCCAGGACCGAATTTTATGATCATCACGATCCTGTCCAATACGCGGACTGCAAAGTCAAGCGTAACTATTGCTTTGTGATCATCGGCTTTAACAACAAGTTTTTGCCGCGGTTCTATATCTTTTTTGAAGTATCCTTTCTGGTTGACCAAAAAATGGGCGATTTTTTGTCGGTAGCGCTCGTCAAGGGTATCTTGAATGGTCTCGCCGGTGATAAAGTCCTCGAGTTCACCGAGTATAAGATGGTGTCCTTTCATGGTAGCTACTTTATTCTTTACAAAGATTTGGGTTACTAATAATATACATTCTTTTTGTGGATTTCAAACCGTAACGATGGGAATACTCCAAATAAAAGACCTTGACGTTAAACCCTTTTTGAATCGGCTGGAATCTATTTTTACCGATATGGACCGACTTTACTCGGAGGCTGCAGCCCACTATGGTTTTAACTGTCATGGTTGTACAGACAATTGCTGCCGGACCCGTTTCTATCATCACACATATATCGAATATTTGTTTGTCCAAGAGGGTGTCAAGACACTGGGTCGTAAAAGGCAGCTCGAAGTCAAATCCAGTGCCCTTAAGATTTGCAACCAAGCAATCGAATTGGATAAAAATTCAAGGCCCGTTCGCTTGATGTGTCCATTGAACGTTGAAAACTTATGTATCCTGTATCCGTATCGACCCATGATCTGCCGGTTACACGGAATTCCCCATGAGCTTCGAAAATCTGCCGACAATCCGACCTATGGGCCGGGTTGTCTGACATTTGAACGCCGGTGCACGGGAAAAAGCTATATTGCGTTTGACCGTACGCCGATTTATCTGAAACTGGCAGCCCTGGAAAACGAATTCAAACACGCTGCCGGGATTACTGGCAAAATTAAACTAACCATTGCAGAGATGCTTTCAAGCATGGCATTGCAAGCAGAGAGTAAAGGGTGAATTCAGAAAACCCCATGCGTTTTGCCCTCTGCGCTATGCACGATGAACCCTGCACAATGCGAAACGGGGTGATATGTGAACGATGAAAAAAATAGACCCAGATGATATCGATCGTCTGCCGGGTGTTCGGATTGAAGACGATGATACCTTTTCATTTCGCTGTTATCCGGGCATCGGTTGTTTCAACCGCTGCTGTCGTAATCTGAATTTATTTCTTTACCCCTACGATGTACTTCGTCTCAAGGATGCATTGGGCATATCTTCCGATGCGTTTTTGGATAAATATGTTGATATTGTTCTACGACCTGGCAATTATTTTCCGGAAGTGCTCCTGCGCATGTCGGAAGATGACGAAAAGACCTGCCCGTTTTTAACACCATCGGGTTGTTCCGTTTATCCGGAGCGCCCGCATACCTGCCGGACATTTCCGATTGAACAGGGCATCTTATATGATGCGGATACGAAAAAAGATGTCTTGATTTATCTGTACAGGCCGCCGGAATTTTGTCTGGGGCAGTATGAGAATGATGAATGGACCAGATCGACCTGGACCGGCGACCAGGATGCCGGTCAGCATCATAAGATGACCATTCGCTGGGCAGAATTAAAACGTCTGTTTCAAACCGATCCCTGGGGCCAGGAGGGACCGCAGGGATCCAAGGCCAAAATGGCTTTTATGGCCGTCTACAATGTCGATCAATTTAGAGACTTTGTCTTCCGAAGCAGCTTCTTAAAACGTTACAAGGTGAAAACAGCGATGCTTAAGAAATTGAAAGCAGGCGATGTCGATTTGTTAAAATTTGGCTTTGCGTGGGTGAAGTTCTTTTTGTGGGGAATTAAAAGCAAGCATATTAGAATAAGGTAGATTATTGTAAAAAAGGTTCCCGGTTCAACGTTCAGGGTTTTTCGATTTCGGATTTTGGGTTGAAAAATAAAAGCACAAAATCACGACTTTCAATCCGCAATCCAAAATCCGAAATTGAAAGGTCCGGCACCTGAAACCCAAAAAAGGCAGCTGACACCTTAAAGCTGCTACTTACGAAATAGCTCCCGTATGACCCACTGAATCCCAATTTTCAGCAGGGTTGCATCATCTGTTTGTGCTTTCTCCATTTCCGTCCGATCTATCTTCATATCCGCAGGTAAAATTTTTTCGAATATTTGAGATCTGAAATTATCCAGATCATACAATGCCAGATGAAAAATGTTGCGCGATTTATTATCCAGAGGGCCTGGCATCAGGCGGTTCTTGAGGCTGATAATCTCCATGAGCCGATCGTTAAACTCATTGTAGACAGCAATACCCTGTTGTTCAATCCATTGCCGCAGCGTCTGTTCTTTATCTTCACAAAAGCCGAGGCAGTGGGGTTCTTTTAGCAGCATGAATCGCTGGCTGATTTCCCCGGTTTCGCGTGATTTTGAAATGGCCCGCACGACTGGATAGATGCGGCAAGACGAGGGTCTGGCGACATAGACTTTGCAGCCCGAAGGGGTCACAAACGGGCAGATTGATCGGGGATGCCCTTTGGGTTTCAGGGTTACTATTGGCAAGCCGGATTCGGGGCCGCTGTGCTGGGAACAATAGCGTCGGAGAAAGTCACCTGAAGACATCTTGAAATGGTTCTTTAAGCGGATAATATCATAAGGGGTCAGAAACTGATTTAAATCTTGGCAGCACGCATTATAACAAGGCACCGTTTTTGCACAGCGAAACCTGAATGGTTCGTCCAATGATAAGGGAGTCAGGGTCGCATCCATAACTAGAGATTGGTAACAGGTTTTGGAAGCCTGTCAAGCTATAATTCGTTGCCGGGTATAAATATAGAACACCGTCGCACACTTTGAAAACCTAAAATGGTTATCTTCTTAAGATGCAGAAAGTTCATTTCGGTACTATATCTGGTGCACCATTTCAGGTGCTTTTCCAGATGTTGTTAACCGACGCAGTGAGGTTCAAGCGCGGGTATTTTTTGCATTTTGTTCATTCGAAAGTACTTGACAAGCCATATGTTGAATGATATTGTTTCTCCCTTATGCGCTTGTATCCTGTTGAATTTACAAGACATTTTTATTCTTTCGATTTCATATCAAATCGCTCGCAATGCCCATTGAGATTTGCCGGAGGGTACCGGTTTAATGATATAAAAACTACCCAGGAAATAGAACGACAAGATCAAAGAATTCATCTTTGGATCGGAGACATGAAGGGAGGTGCAAATTAGTCAGAATTTTAAGAGAAGTTATTAGACGAAATTGAAAGCAACAATAGTTTACCAATCTAATTAGGAGGTATTATAAATGCCAAGTTTTGTGATAGCAGAAAAATGTGATGGTTGCAAGGGCGGGGACAAAACCGCATGTATGTACATTTGTCCCAATGATCTGATGGTTCTGGAACCCAACGAAATGAAGGCTTACAACCAGGAACCCGATCAGTGCTGGGAATGCTTTTCGTGTGTAAAGATTTGCCCGACCCAGGCCATTGAGGTTCGGGGCTATTCTGACTTTGTTCCGTTGGGAAGCAGTATCATGCCGATGCTGGGAACCGAGGATGTCATGTGGACCTGTAAATTCAGAAACGGTACCATTAAACGCTTTAAGTTCCCCATCCGGACGACACCGGAAGGAGGCGCCAATGCGTATCTGGATCTGAAAGGCAAAGATCTGGAAAGTGGGTTGCTGAGCACGGAAGAAGCCGATGGTTATGAACTTCCGAAACCGCAGGCAACCGTTTAAGCATGCATTGGTTGTTATTGCGCCAAGTGAACGAAAAAATTTGTAATTTAATTTAAGGAGGAAATTAATATGGCATTACCGAATAAACCTTTAGGGGAACTTAAGGCCGTTCGTGATCCCGAATTTGAGGAGCGCGAAGTTGATATTTTGATTGTCGGCGGTGGTATGGCTGCCTGTGGAGCGGCATTTGAGGTTAAGAAATGGATTTCCGACGATCAGAGCGTCCTGTTGGTTGATAAAGCTGCCCTGGAACGCAGCGGTGCTGTGGCTCAGGGTCTATCGGCGATCAACACTTACATCGGTGAAAATTCACCGGATGACTATGTCCGTATGGTGCGCAACGACCTGATGGGTATTGTGCGCGAGGACCTGATTTTTGACCTTGGCTGCCATGTGGATGATTCCGTGCATCTGTTTGAGGAATGGGGTCTGCCGATCTGGAAAACCTCTGAAGATAGCAAAAACCTGGACGGCAAAAAAGGCCAGAAGATGGGAACCCTGAAAGCAGGTGCCAATCCTGTGCGTACCGGCAAATGGCAGATCATGATCAACGGCGAATCCTACAAAAGGATTGTGGCCGAAGCAGCCAAGCTGGCCATTGGTGAAGACGATGTCTTGGAACGGGTGTTCATCGTGGAGCTGCTGCTTGATGCCAATAAGGAAAATCAGGTTGCCGGTGCAGTTGGCTTTTCTGTTCGTGAAAACAAAGTCTATTTGATCAAGTGTAAAACAGCATTGATTGCCTGTGGTGGTGCGGTTAATATCTATCAACCGCGTTCGGTGGGTGAAGGCAAGGGTCGCGCCTGGTATCCGGTGTGGAACTCGGGATCCACCTATTATCTGGGAATGAAAATAGGTGCTGAGCTGTCAATGATGGAAAACCGTTTCACCCCGTCGCGTTTCAAAGACGGTTACGGCCCGGTGGGCGCTTGGTTTTTACTGTTTAAGGCCAAAACCCTCAATGGTTTGGGTGAAAACTACGCCGCCAGTGATGCGGCCAAAACGGAGCTCGAAAACTATGCACCTTATGGAACCGCGGCTGTTACCCCAACGTGTCTGCGAAACCACCTGATGCTCTTTGAGATGAAGGAAGGGCGCGGGCCCATTATGATGGATACGGTTACCGCCCTGGCAGAGCTTGGCAAGACCATGGACAAAAAAGAACTCAAGCATCTCGAATCCGAAGCCTGGGAAGACTTTTTGGATATGACCTGCGGTCAGGCCAACTTGTGGTGTGCCACCAACACCCTGCCGGAGGAGAAGAATTCCGAGGTTATGCCTACCGAGCCTTATCTGCTTGGTTCTCATTCCGGCTGCTGCGGTTTCTGGGTTTCCGGCCCTGATTTCGACTGGATACCGGATGCTTATAAGATCAAAGCCGACAACGGAAAGATCTACAACCGCATGACCACCGTCAACGGTCTGTTTACTGCCGGTGACGGTGTGGGCTGCTCAGGTCATAAGTTCTCTTCGGGATCCCATTCCGAGGGGCGGATGGCTGTTAAGGCAATGGTTGCATACGCCCGAGACCATGCCGATTACTCACCACAGGTGAGCATGTCCCAGGATGAGATCGTCGACATGGTTTACAAACCGGTGAGAACCTATCTGGATCACTGTGAATATACCACGGCCGACGACGTTAATCCCAATTACATCAAACCCAATGGTATGATGTATCGCATGATGAAGGCTACCCATGAGTACGGTGGTGGTACGGCAACCTTCTACCAGACGACCTCTAAGAACCTGGAAATCGTCATGGAAATGCTGGAGATGATGCGGGAAGACAACGAAAAACTGGCTGCCGGTGATCTGCATGAGCTCATGAGAGCCTGGGAGATCCAGCATCGAATCTGGACGGTCGAATCTCATCTGCGCCACATCCAGTTCCGCAAAGAGACCCGCTATCCCGGCTTCTATTATCAGGCCGATTATCCGGGTCAGGATGACGAGAACTGGTTCTGTTTCGTCAATTCCAAGTATGACCCCAATGAGCAGAAATGGGATATCTTCAAGAAAGACTACATCAAGATCATTCCGGATGCATAATGGATCGAATTGTGAGTCGACGAATCATTTAACCTAAAAAACCTCCAGGTGTCTGTGGACACCTGGAGGTTTTTATTACTATCGTCAGGTTTCAGGTGTCAGGTTTCAGAATCCAATAATTGAGGAATTAAGGAATTGAGGGATTCAGGAATTAGAATGACAGATTACCTTCAATTCCTAAATCCCTGAATTCGCAATTCCTAAATTTGCTGCTGACACCTGACACCTGAAACCTGAAACCAAAAACGATTGAAATCCTAACAACACGGAGGGATAGAATGACTGAAGAAAAAGCAACCCCTGCGAGTGGAAGCATTCTAGTGGTTGGCGGAGGGATCAGCGGTTTGACCGCCGCCATTGAAGCCGCCGAAGTGGGGTACGACGTTTTCTTGGTTGAAAAAAATCCTTATCTGGGCGGAAGGGTGGCACAGCTGAATCAATACTTTCCTAAACTGTGCCCTCCGACTTGTGGGCTTGAGATTAATTTCAGGCGCATTAAGGAAAACCCGAGAATAAACGTTTTTACTTTGGCGGAAGTCGAAAAGGTTGACGGATCTGCGGGCAACTATGATGTAACCATCAAGATCAACCCCAGGTATGTCAATGAAAACTGTACGTGTTGCGGAGATTGTGCCGAAGCCTGTCAAGGTGAAATTGACAGTGAGTACGATTTTGGTATGCGAAAAATCAAAGGCGCTTATCTGCCCTTTGAGATGGCTTTTCCGGCTCGCTACCTGATTGCGCCGGAAATTATCGGCAGCGAAGATGCACAACGCTGCAAGGACGCCTGCAAGTATGACGCCGTTGATCTGGAGATGGAATCAAAGACCCTCCATCTCAATGTCGGCGCCGTGGTGTGGGCCACCGGCTGGCAACCTTACGATGCCACCAAGATGGACAATCTCGGTTTCGGCCAGTATGACAATATCATTACCAATATGATGATGGAACGTCTGGCAGCACCCAATGGGCCGACCCAGGGTAAAATTGTGAGGCCGTCCGATGACAAACAACCCGATAGCATCGCATTTGTGCAATGTGCGGGATCCAGAGATGAAAATTATTTGCCATACTGTTCCTACATTTGTTGCATGGCATCCCTGAAGCAGGCCACCTACGTTCGAGATCGCTATCCCGAGGCCAAAATTTATGTGTTTTATATCGATATCAGAACACCGGGGTATCGCTATGAACGATTCTATGAAAAGATCAAAGAGGATGAGAACACCTTTTTAATCAAGGGCAAAGTCGCCGAAGTCAGCGAGGAACCAGGGACAAAAAATATTACCGTGGTTGCTGAAAACGCCGTTACCGGCGAGAAGATCCGCCAGACCGTGGACATGGTTGTTCTGGCCACCGGCATGCAACCCACAACGGCCACAGCCAAACTTCCGGCCGATCTCAATTACAATGACGACGGTTTTATTATCAACGATTTTGATACGGGTGGTATGTTTGCCGCTGGATGTGCCAACAAACCGGCCGATGTGGTGTCATCCAATCAGAATGCAACCGGCATGGCCTTAAAGGCGATTCAAACTCTGGTGAACAGGTAGGAGGTTTTCCATGGATAAA
Source organism: Desulfobacterales bacterium (assembly GCA_050116155.1). Classification (GTDB taxonomy): domain Bacteria; phylum Desulfobacterota; class Desulfobacteria; order Desulfobacterales; family JAHEIW01. The sequence goes on along the minus strand of JASFPE010000051.1, from coordinate 9,952 downwards.
AAATATGGTGTATATATTTGCGAAGGTTGCGGGATCGGAGAGGTCCTGGACATCGAGAAGCTTTGCGATGTGCCCAAAGAGGAAGGACTTGCGGTGAAAACCTGCCCGATCCTTTGCAGCACAGGAGGGATTGAACTGCTGAAAAAAGATATTGCCGATGAGGGTGTTAATACATTGGTGATTGCCGCCTGTTCCCGTCGTGTGCTTTACGATGTTTTCCGTTTCGATGGTTGCATTGTTGACCGGGTCAACCTTAGAGAACAGGTGGTCTGGTCTCATCCAAGGTCCAAATATCCAGCCCCCACGGAAGAACAAAAGGATGATGAAGAATTCATTGATCACGTTCAAATGCTGGCCGAAGACTATTTGAAGATGGGCATGGCCAGGGTTGAAAAAATAGATCTTCCCGAGCCGTATCAATTGGAGGCCTTCAATAAAAGGATATTGGTCATCGGTGGAGGCTTTAGCGGCATTTCGGCCGCCATTGAGGCCGCCAAAGCCGGCTATGATGTGACCATTGTGGAAAAAGAATCCACCCTGGGAGGAAATGCCCTAAAATGGCGTAGACAACTAATGGGTGAGTACCCCTATGATGCCCTGGTGCCGCCGACGGTCGAAAACAAGGTCAAAGAGTTGCAAGACCATTCCAGCATAACGGTCAAAACCGACACGGTGGTGGCGCGTATTGCCGGAGAGCCGGGTGACTTTACGGTGACGCTGAAAAAGCCCGGTGAAAAGACGGAGTTCGACGTTCCCTTTCCGCTGCCCGATGAGATGAAGGTCGATGAAAAGGGCAATGAACTGGATGCCGAAACGCAGCATGTCAAATTTATGGAGTACAACGAAGGCAAACAGGATATCCTAACTTTTGATCCTGACGGCGAAAAATTTGGTGCCGTAATTCTGGCCGCTGGCTGGCGTCCCTATGAACCAGAGGCCGGGGAGTTTGCTCACCTCGGGTACGGCGAGATAGCGGATGTGGTGACCAATTACCAATTTGAAGAAATTGCCGCCGCCGGAAAAATAACCCGGCCCTCGGACGGTAAAGAAGCCAAGTCCGTCGTCTTCATCCAGAGCCCGGGTCAGGGCGACGACAAAGACTTTGCCTATACCGGCGCGGTGACCAGCTTGGTGGCACTTAAACAGGCCAAGTATGTCCGGGAGGATTATGCGGATGGCAAGGCATTTGTGGTTTATCAGCACATGCGCACCGTCGGTCTAACGGAAAATTTCTATAAAAGCATCCAGCAGGATCATGGCATCTTTCTGACCAAAGGTGAGGTCACCGGCGTTTCCAAAAACGGTGAGGGCTTGATTGTGGAGGCCGACAACACCCTGCTGGGTGAAAAAATTCAGGTCAAGGCCGATATGGTCGTGCTGGCAACCGGCATGGTTCCGGTCACCAAAGATAATCCGGTGATCAATCTGGCATACCGCCAGGGTCCTGGATTCCGGGACAACGCGCTTTTCGATGAATATGCCGATTCGAATTTTATCTGTTTTCCCTATGAAACCCAGCGGACCGGTATTTATGCCGCCGGTGCTATTCGTCGCAGCATGACGACGGAGGAAGCCGCCGAAGATGCCACCGGCGCCGCCCTGAAAGCCATCCAGTGTCTGGAATCGGTTAACCGCGGTGTTTCGGTCCATCCCAGATATGGTGATATGAGCTTTCCCGACTTTTTCTTTCAGCGCTGTACCCAGTGCAAGCGATGTACGGAAGAGTGTCCCTTTGGTGCCATCGATGATGATGAGAAGGGCACACCGAAGCCCAATCCGGCCCGCTGTCGCCGCTGTGGTACCTGTATGGGATGCTGTCCCGAACGCATTATTAACTTTGCAGATTACAGCATCGACAGTGTCGGATCCATGGTGAAAGCCATCAGCGTGCCTTCCGAAGACGATTATGACGATCCACCGTTACGGATTCTGGGACTGGTGTGTGAAAACGATGCCTATCCGGCACTGGATATTGTTGGATTGAATCGGCTTTCCTATTCTGCGGACGTGCGCTTGATTCCGGTACGATGCCTGGGCTCTGTGAATGTGATCTGGATTAAGGATGCGCTGGCCCAGGGTATGGACGGCGTTTTTCTGCTGGGCTGCAAGCACGGCGACGACTACCAATGCCATTTTGTCAAAGGTAGTGAACTGGCCGACATCCGTATGAAGAAAATCGGAGATGCGCTGTCCAGTTTAGCCCTGGAAGAAGAACGCGTGGCCCAGTTCCAGGTGGCCATCGATGAGTATGACAAGATTCCGCAGATCATCGATGATTTCGTGGAGTCCGTCGAAGAGATGGGTCCGAACCCGTTTAAGGGTTTTTAAATACGAAATGGAATGATGGAATATTGGAACAATGGAATATTGGGTAAAAAAGATTTAAATCCTTTTACCCCATTATTCCACCATTCCATTATTCCAATATTCCAAACATCGGCATAGGGAAATAAATCGCGATATTGAATTGAGGTTTGGCTATGGCGTAATCGATAGTCGAGCATCGATATGAGGGAGGTATGAACATGGCTGAAGCTTACGTTATCGAGCCTGATTTAGATTTTATCAAAGAGGTAGGTGCCCTGGGCGGCGAAGACCTGAAAAAGTGCTACCAATGCGCCACCTGTTCGGTGGCCTGCGCAATTTCACCGGACACCAAACCGTTTCCCCGCAAGGAGATGATTGCTGCATCCTGGGGTCTCAAGGATAAACTGGTGGGAAACTCTGACATCTGGTTATGCCATAATTGTGGTGATTGCTCCACCCGCTGTCCGCGGGAAGCCAAGCCAGCGGATGTGCTGGCGGCCGTCCGTTCCTATGCCGTCGCGGAATATGCCCGGCCCAAATGGCTGGCCCAGGCATTAAAGGATCCTAAAAAGTTGCCTATTTTATTGGCGATTCCTACGGTACTCTTTTTTGTCGTGGGTATGATTACCGGTCTGCTTGATTTTACTCCGGATATGAGTGCGGGAATCAAGCATTATAAGTTCTTCTCCACCTGGCTGGTGGATATGCATATGGTTCCGGCCGCAATATTTATGGTTGCTGTTTTTGCCCTCGGACTCAAACGCTTCCTGGGCGATATCCATCAGAATGCGTTGTTGGAAGGCAAAACTCAAAAGGAGACCATCGAAGTAGTCGGATTTCTGATGGCATTTTTACGCGTCATTCCGGTAATATTGAATCCATTGAAACACAGCAAATTTTCCGATTGCACCGAAAATAAAGACCGTGAAATTGCCCATTTGCTGACGATCTTTGGATTTATCGGGCTTTTTATCGTCACCAGTATTATCTTTGTCGTTATATATGGATCATATCTGCTGCCCAGCGGACCGTTTTACGGTCCGTGGTCCCAGCTTAATCCGGTCAAATGGCTGGCAAATATCGCCGGTGTGTCCCTGATTGTGGGAACCAGCCTGATGATTAAAAACCGGAGGGCCAAAAAAGATCAGGCCTCCAGCTACTTTGATTGGTATCTGATTTACCTTGCTTTCGGACTCGGTGTCACCGGTATGGGTGCCCAGTTGACACGCTTGGCGGGATGGGCGGTAGTTTCTTTTGCGACGTACTATGTTCATCTGATACTGGTATTTGCTTTAATTGCCTATCTGCCGTTTTCCAAGTTGGCTCATTTGGTGTATCGAACGGTGGCCATGGCATACAATGAGTATGCCGGCCGGAATTTTTAATGGGAAATGGCCATTTTCCAGATGATTCGCGGCAAGTAGGGTCGGCTTCCGCGCCCGCCATGCGAGCAAGAAGAGGCGCGAGGCGGGCGGGCTGTGCCGACCGGAATTCGGTAGGTGGCCAGTCCCGCCCTGCGTCTTGATGTGCTTTGTTCTCTGCAGGCGGCAAAGCTATGGCCTAGGGTAAAAAATACAAAAAGGGGAGTCTTCTTGACTCCCCTTTTATTTTGGGGTTACTAAAGATGGGAAAAGAACAATTTATAAAAAAAATTCTCATCATCGAAATATTAGGCTTTCTAGTTATCATTTGAATCATTCCTTATGAAATGAATTAACTTTATGCTAAACATCAGGCGAAGATTGATTCTCAGCATCACGATGGTGCTGGTGGGTGTTGTTGTAGCAATTCTTGTGTTGTTATCGGTTCAAGGCCGGAATATCCGGCAGGAGGTTACAGCATCGAAAGTACACGAGGCTACCGGAGCGGTTCGGGAAAAGTTCCTGAAGCTATCGACACCCATCAACAGGGATCTGTCTATTATCGCAAAGTGGGGGCAGTCCGGGCTTCTTGATGTGAGTGACACGCGATTGCTGAACTCTAAATTAATACCCATGCTGGAATCCCAGACGGTGGTTCCGACACAATTTTCTGGACCGAGCCTTACCGGTTTAAGACAGTCGGCAAGCCAGGCATCACCGCCTCTGTTTGCTGGCAGGCCAAAGCAGCCGATCGGCTAATCTGCGTGACTGCCCTGGACGTATTGTTGGATGACCTCTATCGCTTCCTCTCCGAACTTCACGTCACCCCTGGATCAAGCGTCTTGCTGATCCGCAATGATGGAACGGTGATGTTGCCTCGAGATGCGAACCAGAAACTAATAGTTGAGCATACTGAAAATGTATCTTTTGTTTCCCCAGCAAACATAGAAAAAGATCTAATCCGGGACGCCATCGATGTATGGGAAAGGAGCAGAACGGGATCGTTTGCGGTCAAAGCGTTTTCCAGTGAAGGCAAGACATGGTGGGCCGGTTTCAAACCCTTGCAGCCCGAGGCATCGAAGACCTGGATTGGCGTCATCATCCCCCAAGAGGATCTCGAGGGAAATTTGCGGCAAAAATGGTTGCATGTCGTTTCGATCGGCGCAGGCATACTGGTTGCCGGTTCAATCCTGATTGCCTTTTTGATCCGCAGATTCAGCCAGCAAAATTCATTCCAGCCGGCAGGAGATCGTCGATCCGAAAATATTGAAAACGATCTGGCGGAGATGATTTCCGTCGGTGAGAGCAGTACTCTGGAATTCAAATCAACCCTGAGAACCAACTTAAAAACCGGCAAAACCGATAAGGCTATCGAACTGGCCTGGTTAAAAAGCGCGGTCGCGTTTATGAATTCTGAAGGCGGCAGGCTGCTGATCGGCGTAAATGACAGCAGCGGTATCGAAGGAATCGGGGCGGACGGTTTTGAGAATCACGACAGGTGCCGGTTGAATGTGAAGAATTTGATCAACCAGCATATCGGAGCCGAGTTTTCCCGCTACATTGACAGTGATATAAAAGTTATCAACGGAAAAACAATTGTTATCATCACCTGCGAAAAGGCGGCCGATCCCGTTTTTTTAAAGGTCGGTAAAAATGAAGACTTTTTTATTCGATCCGGCCCTTCGAGTATAAGACTTTCCATGAGTAAGATGGTTAAATATCTACAACAGCGTAAATAGACTTTTGAGTATAGCCAACAAAATTTTAGGGACGTCCATAAATAAGTAAATTTCTTGACAGATAAGAATTAATATCATATTTATGTTTTCATGCCACGATTATCACGCTTAGATGCACCTGGAGTGCTTCAACACATTATGATCCGCGGAATTGAGCGGCGGGTCATATTCAGATGTGATCAAGACCGGCGTGATTTTTTGAATCGACTTGCTGTATTGCTACCGGAGACGCAGACACAATGCTACGCCTGGGTGTTGATGAAAAACCATGTGCATTTGTTACTTCGCAGTGGTGTGATCGGAATCTCCCAACTGATGAGAAGGTTACTGACAGGATATGCGGTGTATTTTAACCACCGATATCGCCGGCATGGACAGCTGTTTCAAAATCGCTTTAAATCCATTATCTGTCAGGAAGATATGTATTTCAAGGAACTGGTGCGATACATTCATCTGAATCCTGTTCGGGCCAAAGTCGTTGTGGATATCGCAAGCCTCAATAGATATGCGTTTTGCGGTCACAGCGTATTGATTGGAGAACAAAAAAATCCATGGCAAGAGACGGACTATGTTTTTTCATATTTTGGTAAGACAGTCTCAGATGCAAGGAAATATTACCTTGAATATGTCAAGTTAGGATTCAATCAAGATCGGCGTCCCGAACTGACTGGTGGCGGTCTTGTCAAAAGCCTCGGTGGCTGGAGGACTTTGAAAAAGATACGCTTAAAAGGCCAGGACCGTATAAAAAGTGATGCACGTATTTTGGGGGATAGTGATTTTGTCACGCAGATTCTTGAGGAAGCCAACGAGAAACTAGATCGTCATTATGAATTAAAAAGCCGTGGTTACGATTTAACCAAAGTTGAAGAAAGAGTGATAGAAATATTTGGGATCGACCGAGATGTGATTTATTCCAAGGGACGTCGAAGGCAGCAAATGCAAGCCAGAAGTTTGTTCTGCCATTGGGCTGTGGATGAGTTAGGCATCAGCCGAACAGAGATTGCCAAACGTTTGGGAATGACTCAGCCCGGAGTCGGTTATGCCGTAAACAGAGGTGCACAGATTGCACAAAGCATGAAATATAGACTGATTAAATAATTTATTTACTTATTTATGGACGTCCCTTATACGACACTGTTCAATCGGTCGATGTAATACCTGAATTTCGCATGAAAAGAGAATAGGGAATGAAGAGGTAGCTGAATAAAAAAAGGGAGTTGCCAGATCGGCCACTCCCTTTTGAATTTGAACGCGTCTTAATCAGGTTGTCCGCTTACTTCTTATCATCTCCGGTAGCAGCTCCGTGCAGCTTGATTTCAACTTTCTCGGTCAGCCCTTCGTAGTATTCGCGCAGAATCGCTATAACCTCGTCGCGTCCAAAATGATCCGGCAGTTCACCGCCTTCCGAAAGCATTTTGCGCAGCATTGTACCGCTGAGCAGCACCCGGTCTTCTTTTTCATGGGGGCAGGTTCTCAGAGAAGCCATGCCATCGCATTTATAGCAGTAAAAGGTCCAGTCGATCTTCAGGGGCGTGCAAAGCAACGCTTTGCCTTCTCCTTCCGGGGTCGGGATCTTATCGAAGATGGTTTGGGCTTCGAACATGCCGTAGAAATCACCAACACCGGCATGGTCGCGTCCAATGATCATTCGCGAGCAGCCGTAGTTTTGGCGGAAGGTGGCATGCAGCAGGCCTTCACGTGGTCCGGCATATCGCATATCGAGCGGATATCCGCCCTGGACGACCTTGTCTTCCACGAAGTAATTTTTTACCAGAGCATCAATGCATTTTACCCGTACTTCGGCAGGAATATCACCGGGTTTCAGGTTGCCCACGAGAGAATGGATATAAACGCCGTCACACACCTCTACGGCGATTTTGCAGAGATATTCATGGGATCGATGCATGGGGTTTCTGAGCTGCAGAGCGGCAACCTCACTCCAACCCCGCTCCTCGAACTTTTTTCGTGATTCTTCCGGCCGCATATAAACACCGGCATACTTGGTGGGATATTCGCCTTCGCTCAGCACTTTGACAGGGCCGGCGAGATTGACATCTTTTTGCTCCATGACCATCTGAACACCCGGATGATCGTCTTTGGCAATTTTCCAGAAATCATCTGCTGTCGATGTGCCTTCACCCATGTAGACTTTTTCACATTCGTAGGTTTTATCGGCCTCCGTCATTTCGTATTTTTCGGTGACTTTCATGGTGGCCATAATTTCATCGTTGTCGGGATCAACCAGGGCGATCTCGTCACCAGCATTGATGTTGGCGGCGTCTTCCTGGGTTGCTGACAGAGTCACCGGCACAGGCCAAAAGGTTCCATCGGCCAGCTGGTAGTTATCGCAGACGCCCTTCCAGTCCGCCTTGGTCATAAAGCCGGTGAGGGGGCTGAACCCACCGATACCGATCATGATGAGATCCCCTTTTTCACGCGGGGAAAGCGGCATCTTGGTCAACCCGGATGCCTTTTTCTTCTCGGCCTCAAGCTCGGCGCCTTCAAGCAGGCAGCACGTTAGACCTTTTCCGCCATGAGGTGGAATTAAGTTTGACATTTGTATTCGTCTCCTTTCAAGTTGGGGTTATTTCTAAATCGTATGATCACGATTGACATTCAATATTGTTAAAATGGAATTGAATAGTAAGGAATAAACTATTTGTCAAGCGGAATTCAAGGCCAAGAGAAAAGTTTTTTAGAGAATCGCGTATCTATATAAAATTAAATGCAATTCATACTATTTTGAGACATGTAAATTTTGTCTTGATTTAAAGGTAAATTTTGAGATATCAAAATAATAAGCGGGCAGCGCGACGGCTTATTTTACTTTTTTATTTTTAATTGGAGGTCGAAAAATTGGGGGAAAGATCATGCAAAACAGCAGCGTTTCCATTGAACGGCGGCAACAGAAACGATTTAAAGTGGTTGAGGGGGCATTTGCTGCACTGGTGAATCCGACCAGTAAATTGGGCCAGATTAAAGACATCAGCAAGTTAGGACTTTCCTTTTGTTATATTGATAGCGATGATGACGCCGATAACGCGCGGGAGTTGAAAATTATTTTGGGCAATCGTGGCCTGTGTTTGGATAAGGTGCCGTTTAAAAAGGTTGCCGATTTTGAGATCGAAAGGGAATATAGCTTCAGTTCCCTCAAAATGCGGCAAATCAGTTTACAATTCGGAGAATTAAGCCCTGATCAACAGATCCTGCTGGATAATTTTATTCAAAATTATACTATGGGAGAGGCCTAAGCCGGACAAGCCGGAATTGGCGATTAAATATTGAAAATTGAATATTTAAGGATCTAAGTAACAAGAGACGCCTTTCCATTTAGAACCAGAACGTAAAATAAATCCCACCTGCAAGAACAATCAGGACCGCCATGGCCAGGAGCCAAAGAACCGTCACATTTCGGCGTCGATCAGTTCGTTTTCGCTCCAATGGCTCAGAACTTAAGTATTGATCGGCGGAGGTAACGCGATAAAAACTTGAAGGCGCAGGACCGGGCGGCACTCTGATTTCACGCGTCGGTTTGCGATGGTGAAAAACTTGAGGCACCTGGGTCTGGTTCACGAGGCTTTGAGATTCTTCATTCTCATCGGCGGTGGCCTTCTCACCGGTCGAGCTTTCAGTGCCTGGGTTTAGATCCGGAGGAATGGTCTGAATGTTCGCATGAAGGTCCGTTGTCATGACACTGATTTGTGCTCCGCATTGCGGACAGAAGCGATATACTAACCCCTCCTGCGCGGGTAAACTCGTTTGACATTTGGGACAAGAGAGAGACATGGCATATGTTAGTTTTGGGTTTCAGGTTTCAGCTTTTGCATTTTGTATTTCTGACACCTGACACCTGAAACCTGCATCACTCCTATAACCATCATTGACGCTTGAACAGTACTTTACTTCTCCAAACTGCATATTTACGGTCTTGTAGTATTAAGTCCCACAAACGTCCCGCCGTTCTTGTGACACAAAATCCGCATCAAGGTAGCAAACCGTTCGCCGGTGTTACCGCGCTGATTGGTTCTATCCATAACCACCGGAAAACCAACTGCATGAATTCGAACCCTGCGCGAACCATCTTTGGCTGCGCGGTTTATTCTGTCCACCGATTCAACTACTGGCTGAATGCTGCTGCCACTGAACTCATCGCCAAATACGTATAGGCTGATTTTTTTATCCGGATCGTAAAATGTCCTGGTGGCAGCTGTAATCCCTTCCACGGGACTGCTATTGCTAAAGGCTCGCCAGGTCCTTAGCCTGGATAGAATGGCTTTGCGTCGGGCAGGTGTATCCGGTATCCATCTGCCCCGGTATTGAGAAAACATATAATCACCCATATCATTCATCACCTGGATACCCTTGACCTTCGGGTAAATATCAAGCGTTTCGCGCATTTTTTTCTGAACCAGACCCCAGGCATAGCGTTGCATGCTGCCGGAAGTGTCAATGATAAAAATGATGTATTCGCTATCAACCGGAATGCCGCCGACAGCGCTTTGGATTTTCCGTGGCCGATTTTTCAACAACCGCCGTGCCTCTTCG
>JASFPE010000050.1:0-18236 GCA_050116155.1 Desulfobacterales bacterium | reverse complement strand
GTATGGCAACCCGCCTAGAAAAGGTTTCAGGTGTCAGGTTTCAGGTGTCAGAAACGGCTGGCAGAGAAATTGAGGAATTTAGGGAGTAAAAGATCTTAAAAATTCCGAAGTTTTAATTTTGATGCCTGACACTTCGTATAAAACTTCAAGAATCCCAGGTTGTTGGTCTTCTAAAAAGTAAGAGTCCGGCTCGAGCCGTCATTCCGGCAAAAGCCGGAATCCAGTGTTTTCAATAGGTGCTGGATGCCGGATCCGTCATCCCGGACTTGATCCGGGACCGGCATGACGAATTCGGACTTTTTACAAGCCATCGACACTTTATCTTCAAAGTATATTTTCCGATCACACTGGCTTCTTCGACGGCCAGAGACTGGCCTTACCCTGAAACCTGACACCCGACACCTGAAACCCTGTTTTACTTAAGATACAGAATCGGCCCACTCGTATGCTGATCGGCGACGGTCAGTTGTGCCCTGCAATGGGTAAGGGCTTTAGAGGCTTCGTCAAAGGCTTTTTGAGGGGTATTATTGGTATCACTTAAATGCGCCAGGATCACATGTTTGAGGTTGTCGTGCTGCAATTCTTCAAGAAGTTTTTTGGACTCGACATTTGAAAGGTGGCCGGTTCGACTTTTAATACGCTGTTTTATGGGCCAGGGATACGGCCCCTGTTCGAGCATTACCGGATCATGATTGAATTCTATTATCAACAAAGAGCAGTTTTTCAGATGCTGCTTTATCATCGCGGTCGCGATACCAAGGTCGGTGGCAATACCGATGATGGTACCGTTTTGTCCGATGGTAAATCCCACCGGGTCCTCGGCGTCATGTGAGATAGAAAACGGATGGATGGTCATATTGTTGATTTGAAATGTGGCGCCACACTCAAAAGTCCTTAAATCATACACGTTACCCAATCGTGGAAAAGCCTTTTTTGTCTTCGGGCTGATGTACACCGGCAGCTGATACCGACGAGAAAGAACACCAACTGCCTGAATATGGTCTGTGTGTTCATGAGACACCAGGATGGCATCAAGATTTTTCGCGGATAAGGCTCGCGATTGTAGCCGGCGCTCAATCTCAGCTCCGGAAAGGCCAGCATCGATAAGGATTGCCGTGTTACCGTCTGAAATGTAGATGGAATTTCCTTTACTGCCGCTGGCCAGAATGCAGACGGCTAGATTATACTCTGTGTTTGTCTGATGGAGGTTATTGGGAGGTATTTGACTTTCCATAACTTTTCGTTAGTTTGTTATATTTAATTTAGGGGTTTAGGGATTGAGGAATTTAGGAATTAAAGGCGTATGATTTTATGTAAGCCCGATCAATCCCTCAATCCGTTAATCCCTAAATCCCTCAATTTCCGAATCCCTGAATCCCTCAATCCCTAAATTTCACATTCCCGTATGCCCAAATCCACCCTTGTTGCGCTGGGTTTCGTCGAGTTTTTCAACGACCTTAAGTCTGGCATGATACACCTTGTTGATGATCATTTGAGCAATTCTGTCACCCCGTTGAAACCGAAACGCTTTAGGCCCTAAGTTTATTACCGCAATTTTTATCTCGCCGCGATAGTCCGCATCAATGGTACCGGGTGAATTGATGAGCCCGATGCCATGCCTTACAGCGAGCCCGCTCCTGGGACGGATTTGGGCTTCGAATCCGTGGGGGAGGGCGAGGGCAAAACCGGTAGGTATCAAAGTGAACTCGCCTTTTTCTAGGACAACATCTTTGACGATGGCGGCGCAAATATCCATGCCCGCAGATTGGGGTGTCATATAACGAGGCAATGGTATATCGGAATCCGTTTCCGGCCGCAGCCGCACAATTTTTATAACAGGTTCAGAAGCCACCGTCCGCCGTCTTGAAGTTGTCAGGGTGTTTTGAGCTTATTGATCCTTTGCGCCACACGAGCGCAAAGTGAATTGGACTTATTTTCCGCTGAACGGCCTTCTGAGAATTAGACCATCGCGATTTTTCGGCTCAATGGTATAAGAGTTTTTCAAAAATTTTCTTCTTGTTCAACGGGCCCAGTATGGTGAGCACCATCTGACTCTTTTGGAAGAGTTCATTTGCCAAATTTATGATTTGTTCCTGAGTGACTTTTTCGATTTCTTCCAGAACCTCGCGCAAGCCGATGTCGCGCCCGAAATGGATCTCGTTTTGAGCCGTGCGGACCATCTGATTGTCGGTACTCTCGGAGGCAAGCATCAGACTACCTTTGGTATACTCTTTGGCTCCCCTAAGCTCGGATGAATCAACTTCTTCGGTATTCAATTTGTGTATTTCATCTAAAACCAGTTCAATTGTTTCGCCTGTCCGTTTCGGATCAACACCCAGGTAGGCACCGAACATCCCGGTATCTACATGCGATGATATAAAAGAATATACGGCATAGGCCAGTCCTCTTTTTTCGCGTATTTCCTGAAAGAGCCTGGAGCTCATATTGCCGCCCAGAATTGTATTTAACAGCGAAAAGGTATAGCGGCTTGGATCGCCAATGCGCAACCCTTTGGTGCCCAGGCATATGTGAACCTGCTCGAGTTTGCGATAGTTAACGTCCACTAGTGTGCGCGTTTCGGGCGTTATTCGATCCGGGAAACCATTGCCGGCCTGAACGCTTTCAAAGGCCGGTCCAATCAATTCAATAAAATGAGTGTGATCGATGTTGCCGGCAGCCGATATGATGATACGATCGGGCTGATATAAACGATGGAAGAAAGCCTTAATGGTTTCCGAGTCGAAGCGAGTAATATTATCAGGCTTACCGAGGATTGAGCGGCCTAATGGATTGTCACCCCAAAAATTCCGACCCGTTAGTACATGCACGTATTCATCCGGGCTATCCTCGACCATTCCGATTTCCTGAAGAATTACCGGTCGCTCTCTTTCTATTTCCTGAGCGTCAAAGACAGAATTTAAGAAGATGTCCGAGAGAATCTCCACCATGGTCTCCGTATGGGTGTCCATGACCTTCGCATGGTAGCACGTGTTTTCCATGGTCGTAAATGCATTGGTATGGCCGCCGATGGCGTCAAATTGTTTGGCAATTTGAAAAGCCGTGCGTTTGCGGGTCCCCTTGAAAATCATGTGCTCGATAAAATGGGAAAGCCCGCTTTCATCCATGGCTTCATCACGTGCCCCGACATTGACCCACACTCCCATCGAAACAGATCGCGTGTGCGGCATTTTTTTGGTTAAAATCCGAATTCCGTTGTTGAGAATCGTTTTATCTACTGGCGCGTCCATCTTTCTCTTCCAAGACTGCTTTATGGCTTAGGCGGATCTTGCCGTCACGACCGATTTCTAAAACTTTGACTTTGAGTTTGTCACCTTCTCGAACGATATCCGACACTTTGGTTACGCGGTGATTGGCGAGTTGGGAGATATGCACCAGTCCATCGGTACCCGGAAGAATCTGCACAAAAGCACCGAAGTCTGTAATTTTGGCAACAGTACCCTCATAGATATCACCGACTTCAGGTTCCTTGGTAATCTCATTGATGATTTGCAACGCGGCCTCGCCATCTTCTTTGGAAAAGGCGGCAATTTTTACCAACCCGTCATCCATGATCTCAATGCTGGTGTTGGTTTCGTTCTGAATTCCGCGGATCATTTTTCCACCGGGACCGATAACATCGCGGATTTTATCCGGATTGATATTTACGGTGTTGATGGTTGGTGCATACGGAGAGATTTCCTGACGCGGTTCACTTATAGCTTCCAGCATTTTGTCAAGGATAAACAGCCTGCCGACTCGCGCCTGCTCAAGTGCCTGCTGCAAGATGTCTTTGGATAGCTCGTGAATTTTTATGTCCATTTGAAGCGCGGTGATACCGGTTTTAGTACCGGTGACCTTAAAGTCCATGTCGCCGGTGTGATCCTCATCTCCGAGTATGTCGGACAAGATGACGATCTCATCACCTTCTTTTACAAGGCCCATGGCGATACCGGCTACCGGCGATTTAATGGGAACACCGCCGTCCATCAAGGCCATAATGCATGCGCATACAGTTCCCATAGATGAAGAACCGTTTGATTCCAGCACTTCGGAGACCAGTCGAACGGTATAGTCGAAATCTTCCTTGTTCGGCAATACCCCCTCGATGGCGCGGGTTGATAAACCGCCATGGCCGATGTCTCTGCGGCTGGGCCCGCCAATGCGTTTTACCTCCCCGACCGAATAGGGCGGAAAATTATAATGCAGCATAAACGGGCGGAATTCTTCTCCACTTAGCGTTTCCACCCGTTGTTCATCTTGGCCGGAGCCCAGAGTTAACACGCCCAGCACCTGGGTTTCTCCGCGTGTAAATAACGCACTTCCGTGCGGTCTGGGTAAGATTCCGACCTCGCATGTGATCGATCGAATCTCATCAAATTTGCGATTATCGATCCGACGGCCTTCTTTTAAAATCAAATCGCGTGAGATTCGTTTTTGTATATCTTTTAAGATGGCGTAGACTTCCGCTTTACGATCCTGATAATCTTCGCCCAGTCGCTCGAAAATATCCGCTTTGAGCGTTCGCAGTGCCTTTTGCCGTTTCATTTTATCCGCTATTAAAATGGCGTCGCGCATAGCGGCAGTGGCTTCCGACCCTAAACGGCTGACAAGGTCCGGATCTTTTTCGGGAGGCGAAAAGGGCCTTTTGGGTACTCCATGGGTTTCTCTGAGCTTTGATTGGAGATCGATGAGCGGTTGCATGGCCTGGTGGCCAAAAAGTATGGCTTCCAGCATGTCGGCTTCGCTGACGACGTCCGCACCGCCTTCAACCATCACCACTCCGCTTTTGGATCCGGCCACGATAATATTAATATCGCTGTGTTCTAATTCCTGTAAGGATGGACTGATCTTGAGTTGGCCGTTGATTCTTCCCACCCGCACACTGGCAATCGGTCCGGCAAATGGGATGTCTGATATTTCCAGTGCCGCAGATGCGCCAATCATCGCCAGGGTGTCTGGATCATTTTCCTGATCCATGGATAAAACAGTGGCAATAACCTGGGTTTCATAGCGGTAGTCTTCCGGAAAAAGAGGTCTTATCGGGCGGTCAATCAACCGAGCGGTTAAGGTTTCTTTCTCACTGGGTCGACCGACTTCGCGCCGAAAATAATTGCCCGGTATGCGACCGGCGGCATAGATTTTTTCCTGATACTCGACGGATAGGGGCAAAAAATCTGAGGATTTCTCTTCGGTTGCGGATACAACGGTGACCAGTACGATCGTATCGCCATATTGAACGACGACCGAGCCCGATGCTTGTTTTGCCACCTTTCCGGCCTGTATGCTTAAGGTTTTACCCCCAATTTCTTTTTTGAGTAAAATTTCCATTTTTTTCTCCTGCAGTATACGACATCAACCAGGCAATCGTTCGACATCCAGTCTCTTTTCGCAATGAGTTTTTAAAAAAATCCAGGGCGTGAATGTTATTGCGTGTCGTTGTCGATTTGAAATTCACCGTTTCCTAACCCTTCAATTCAACAATCCTGAGTTGGTGTGGAAAGATTGATTTGCTGTGTTTGAAAGGCCAGACGAAAGCTTTTTCTAGGAATGATGATTCGTTCGTATGTCTTGCGCGTGTTATCTATTTTTTTAACCCTAATGTTTCAATGATCGCCCGGTAGCGGCTAATATCTTTGTGTTTCACGTAATTCAGCAACCGGCGACGTCTGCCGACCAGCATTAATAGGCCTCTGCGAGAGTGATGATCTTTTTTATGAATCTTTAAATGCTCGGTGAGGTAGGAAATGCGATGGGTTAAAAGACCAACCTGAACCTCCGGTGATCCGGTGTCCGTATCGTGCAATTTAAATTGATCAATTAGCTTCTTTTTATCATCTGTTGTAAAGCCCACTTTCTTTATGCCTCCTGTTTGTAAAAAATTAATGACCGCAATGATCTTCGCTGTATATCGTTAATCCGTCATGTGAACAAGCATTAATTTAAGCACTTGGTCGAATCGCAGCTAGGGGCTCAATACGCAGCAATAATTCAGCCGGCCTTTGCCCTTGGGGTACTCTAAAACAGCGATGAGGTTGGCGCCGGAATCAACAATTTTGATATAGGGCTGGGAATTGTTGATTGCGTTGATATGTTGCCCTCCGGTTACGTCGGTTGGCGTTAAGTCCATACCATGCCGAATTTTTTCAATTAATTGCTGATCCGCAATGTGTGCAGGAATTGCATGTAGGGCATCTGCCATGCTGATCATCACATTGCTGATGGTTCCAGCAGATTTTAATTCCACCAAATCGGTTAGGGTAAGGGCCTGATCGATGGTAAAGCCGCTACTTTCTATCCGTTGCAGCGCTTGTAGGTGTCCACCGCAACCCAAAGCGCTGCCAATATCGGCACCTAACGTTCGAATATAGGTGCCGGCCGAACAGGTTATCTCGAATTCAATGAAAGGAATATCGATGTCACGTATCTTAATATCTGAAATATATACCTGTCGGGGTGGCTTTTGAATCGGTTGACCGCGCCGCGCTAGCTTGTAAAGCGGAACCCCCTTATGTTTTAAAGCCGAATATACCGGCGGCAGTTGCTCAATCGCTCCTTTAAACTGGTTGAAGACCGCATGAATCGCCTTCTCTGATGGATTCACCTCACGACTGACAGCCACTATAGTTCCGGTTGAATCCTGTGTATCTGTCTCCTCCCCTAGCTTGAGTTTGGCGATGTACTTTTTATCGCCATGCAGCAGAAACCGGGCTAGCTTGGTGGCCCGGTTAAGGCAGCATACCAGGACGCCGTTTGCAAACGGATCAAGGGTTCCGGTATGGCCAGCCCTTTTGACATTTAGTATTCGTTTTACATTGGCCACCACTTTGGCTGATGACATGTCACCCGGCTTGTCGACAACGATAATGCCGTTTAACTCTGCCTGGTCGCCGGATTCTGGTGGCTGGTTACGGGTCACAATTTATCCGCCAGGATTATTATTTCGGACTTCAAATTCGAAAGCGATGATTCAATTTGAAATCCGGCGGCGCTCGCATGTCCGCCTCCGCCAAACGAACTGGCGATGGTGGCAACATCCACAGTACCATCCGAGCGCAGACTGACATGATAGCGGTTAATATTATTTGAAGCTTCTGTTCCGTTCTGAATTTCATGTATCAGGGCGGCGACTTTAACATCTTTTATCCGTCGGGCGTAGTTAATCATACCGTCGACATCTTCGGGTTGGGTCTCTGTTTCTGTCATCATATTTTTTGTTACGGTCATCATCGACAATTTCCCGTTTTCCGAAATTTCAATCGAATCCAGAGCCAGGTTTAACAGTTTTATGCGGCCCAGAGAATACGTGCCAAATACATGCTGGGCCACATGGTATGGCTCGACGCCCAACTCCGCCATTTCGTTACTGATCGCAAATGCAGCCGGATTTGTATTTGAAAACCGAAATGATCCGGTGTCCGTTAATATGCCGGTATACAAGCATGTGGCAATGGCTTTGTCCATGGGTACTGCCAACGTTTTTATCAGGCGATATACGATTTCTGCAGTGGAGCATGCTGTGGTGTCGATCATTTGAAGATTTCCAAATTGGGTATTTGAAATGTGGTGGTCAATATTAATTAAGCAGGGGATTTGACCTACCGTTAAGCTAGCCTCACCGATGCGCGATATATCACCGCAATCCAGGACAATGGCAGTGTCATAGGTATTGGCCTTTTTGACATGTCGTACAATGCGCTGCACTGATGGAAGAAAACGATAAACGGCCGGAATTGGGCTCTCATTATACAGGGTTGCTTTTAGGTTGAGCTTTCCGATCGCTAGCCCCAAAGCGATCAGAGAGCCGACCGCATCCCCATCTGGTTCAGCGTGAGAGGCTATCAGCAAATGAGAACTGTTTTTTATTTTTTTAATAATCTGTTCCATTTTCTGTCGTTGTTGCTTTGATCAATTCTTCAATTCGTGATCCGTAATCAAATGATTCATCATGAAAAAATTTTAGTTCCGGCATGTATCGCAGATCAAGTTGCCGCGCGAGCTTTTTCTTAATATATCCATGGGCGCGTTGAAGTGCTTTGCTGGCTGCATTGATTTTATCTTTGCCGCCAGAGGTCGTATAATAGATGTGTGCCGATTTTAAGTCCGATGACATTTTTACCCCCGTAATGGTCGTCATTCGAAGCCGGGGGTCGGCCACATTTTTTTGAAAGATATCCGACAGCACCTCTTGTATCAACCCGCCTACTCGATCTGCCCGTGAATAAGAAATCATAGTGTAATTATTTCCATTTCGGTATCAATGATTTCTGCCAGCCCCAGGGCATCGACTGAATTAAAAAGCTTATCAAGCTTTGAATTAATTAAGTTTTTCGTATTGCCCACCAGCGAAACGCCGATTTCGGCTCTTTGGTATATATCGTTGGCACCCACCTCGGCCACCGATGCATTAAATTTGTTACGGAGTTGACCGATAATAGATTTAACTATTTTGCGCTTGCCCTTTAAAGAGCGGCATTCATGCAGCCTTAATGTGATAATGCCGATGCCTACTACCATGGTCGCTTCACAAATTCGTTTCGCTCAGTTAGAGGATCTCCGCCTTCGGCGGATTGAGGATCGCTGCGCTAGAGGTTAGAGGCAAAAAATTTTTTGGATTCATTTTCTGCTCGGTACGATGTGCCTCCAACCTCTAACCTCCAACCTCCAACATTAATTTTTTTTACATCTCATAGTTAATTAGACGCACTCTCGTAATTTGACATATACAAAATTGATTATTCTAGTTCCGGTTTGATTTCCTCTAAATAATAACACTCTAAAACGTCACCGATTTTAATGTCATTATAGTTTTCGATACCGATACCGCATTCATAGCCGGCTTGAACCTCTTTGACGTCATCTTTAAATCGACGTAAAGACGAGTTTTTGCCTTCGTAAAAGACAATGCCGTCTCGAACGAGGCGCAAAAGCTGTCCGCGTTCAATTTTACCATCGGTAACATAACAACCGGCAATGGCCCCAACTTTCGGTATTTGAAACACCTCCCTTACCTCTGCGGAGCCCAAAACCCTTTCTTCGAAGGTCGACTCCATCAGGCCCACCAGAGCATCCTTGACGTCTTTAATTACATCATAGATGACATTGTAAAATCGCATATCCACTTGTTCCTCGTTCGCCAAAGCTTGTACTTTAGGAGTCGGACGGATGTTGAACCCAATCACAATGGCGTTGGATACCTTCGCCAGCGAAATGTCGGATTCGGCGATGGTGCCGGTCGCGGAGTGCACGACACTGACGTTGACCTCTTCATTGGAAAGTTTTGTCAGCGAGTCAACCAGTGCTTCGATGGACCCATGAACGTCGGCTTTAATAAGCAGGTTTAACTCTTTGAGATCTCCCTGTTGCATCTGTTCGTACAGCTTATCCAGGCTCAAGCGGCTGGATTGCGCCAGCTCTTTCGTGCGTTGCTTTTGCAACCGATGCATGCTGACCTGTTTGGCGCTTTTCTCATCCGTCAAGGCGATTAATTCATCTCCGGCCATAGGTACTCCAGATAAACCCAACACTTCCACCGGAATGGAAGGTCCCGCAGATTCTACCGCAAGACCGGTGTCGCTTAACATGGCACGGATTTTCCCGAAATGAACGCCGCAAACGACCGGATCGCCGTTGCGCAGAGTGCCGTCTCTAACCAAAACCGTGGCGACGGCCCCTCTGCCGGAGTCGATTTTTGCTTCCACCACATGACCGACCGCCGGCTTATCAGCATTGGCTTTGAGTTCCAAAACTTCGGCCTGCAGCAATATCATCTCCAGCAGTTCGTCGATGCCTGTATTTTCCTTGGCGGAAACATTTACGAAAATGGTGTCTCCCCCCCAATCTTCAGGGGTTAGTCCGTTTTCAGATAGTTCACGCTTGACGCGATCCGGATCAGCATTGGCTTTGTCGATTTTATTTATTGCTATGATGATAGGAACATCCGCTGCTCTGGCATGATTGATGGCCTCAATGGTCTGGGGCATTACGCCATCATCGGCGGCAACCACGAGGACGACGATATCGGTGACCTGGGCGCCCCGGGCACGCATGGCTGTAAAGGCCTCATGGCCCGGTGTGTCCAAAAAAGCAATTTGACCTTTATCCGTAGTAACATGATAGGCGCCGATATGTTGGGTGATTCCACCGGCTTCTAACTCGGTGATTCGGGTCTTGCGAATGACATCCAGCAGGGATGTTTTACCATGATCGACGTGGCCCATGATCGTGACCACCGGCGGTCTCTCGCTTAATTTTTCTGGATCATCTTTTTCTTGCTTTAAAATTACCTCTTCTTCAAATGTGGCGCGCTCGATTTCATAATCAAATTCTGAGGCAACCAGAGAGGCGGTCTCAAAATCTAGCGATTGATTGACTGTGGCCATCACCCCCATTGCCATCAAGGACTGAATGAGTTCATTGGCTTTGATGCCCATGCGTTTCGCCAAATCTGCGAGAATTATGGCTTCGTCGATTTTTACGCGACGCTTAATTGCTTTGGCAACCGTAATTTGAGTTTTTTGGCCGGTTCCGGTTTTCTTGGCTTTGGCAATCTTACGTGGTTTGCGGGTTCGACGGGTATCGTCATAGAGATCTTCACCCTCGATGACCGCTTTTTTACGAAACGAAATTTTCTTTTTTAAAAATTTTCGATCGACTTCCGTTTCTTCATCTTTTCGTTTCTTTTTCTTCTTGCGCGTTTCCTTTAGCGGGATTTCTTTTGCAATCGCCTGTTGGTCGACAGGTAATTTTTCAACTTTGCCTTTCACGCCCGGTGGCCGGGCCCGCTTCTTTTCCGACGGTGTGATCGCGGGGGTTACCGGCAATTTTATAATCTTAGCCGCCGGCTCTTTCTTCTTGGCTTTTTTAACTATTTTTTTCGGCTTCGCCGCAGGTTTTACCTCAGGTTTTTTGGCCTTTACTGCTGCAGGTTCCTTGGCCGCGGGCGCTTCTTCGACAGATTCCTCTTTTATTTCTTCTGGCGTTTCAACGGCGGCTTCCTTTTCTTCAACAGCCGCATCTTCTTCTTGGATTTCAGCTGCTTCAGGGGGATTTTCGGCTGCCTGGACCTCTTCAACGGAAGGTTCAGCCGGCGGAACCACATCGATTTGAGCTTTTTTTCTGCGGCGGCGTATCACCGTAGGCTTAATGCGGGTTTCCACGATGGTTTCCTCTTTTTTACCAAAAAGCTCGAATTTGACTTTGCCGATGGTCTCATCATCTAAAGAACTCATATGACTTTTTACCTCAATATCCATTTCACTCAACTTGCTGAGTAAAAGTTTGTTCGTCATATTGAGATCTCTGGCAAGTTCATATACTCTCATATTTGTCATTATCCCCCGAAACTAATTTGTTTCATCCGGCTCGGCCTCTTCAGAGGCAGCCGGCTCCGATGGTTTTTCGATATCAATGGTTTCATCGTCATGCGCTTCATGCGCTTTCTGCGCTTCAGGGCTATCAGCGGCCTCTTTAACAGGTTCATTGGTTTCTATATATAGCTGGGACGCTTCAATTAACTTCGTCGCTTTTTCTTCACCGATTCCTCTAATTTGAATCAGATCTTCAACGGTTGCGTGGCTGATTTCCTCGGCTGAATAAAATCCTCTTTCATACAGTGCATCAGCCAAACTGACACCAACACCCGGCAGGGCCACCAACGAATCATAGCCGCTTTGCATGGCCTGGCTGTATCGGGTTTCACTTTTAACATCCAGATGCCACCCCGAGAGCTTGGAAGCCAGGCGGACGTTTTGCCCCTTTTTCCCGATAGCTATGGATAAAAACTCATCCGGTACGATCACTTCCATTGACCGATTCGACTCATCAATGATGACTCGCGAAATTTCAGCCGGAGCCAGCGCGTTGCACACAAATTTTGCCGGGTCAACATGCCAGGGAATAATATCAATTTTTTCACCTCTGAGTTCCTGAACAACGTTCTGTACCCGGCTGCCTTTCATACCCACACAGGCGCCCACCGGGTCAATATCGGAATTGTTGGAGGATACCGCAATTTTTGCACGAATTCCCGGTTCACGGGCTGCGCCCATGATATTGACAATTCCCTCGGAGATTTCAGGCACCTCCGTTCGAAAAAGATGAACTAAGAAATTAGGGTGAGTACGCGACAGAATAACTTGCGGTCCACGCGTTTCATGAAGCACATCGAGGATATATGCACGAATGCGGTCACCACGACGGTAGGTTTCCCTTGGGACCTGTTCTTTGGTCTGAACAATTCCTTCGGTGTGACCTAAATTCACGATGATGTCACCACGGTCAATCCGCTGGACAATCCCGTTAATCGTGTCACCTTTGCGGCCGATGAAGCTGGCGTAAACCGCATCCTTTTCGGCGTCTTTCATTTTTTGAATGATAACCTGTTTCGCCGATTGGGCGGCGATACGGCCGAAAGTAGTTGCATCCATTTTAGTTCCCAGGCTATCGCCGATTTCGCATTCTGGATCCAGTTGGCGACCCTCTTCCAGACTGATTTCAAGTTCCGGCTCGGTGACCACCTCGGCCACATCTTTAAACTGGAAGATCTCGATTTCGCCGCTTTCTTCATTGTACTGAACCTCGATGTCCATTTTGTTGCCATACTTTTTTCTGGCTGCAGATTTCAATGCCTCTTCAAGGGCTTTGATCAGGACTTCCCGATCAATACCCTTGTCTCGGCTAACTTGTTCGACAACGCGTTTGATATCTGAAATATACATCAAATTTCCCCATTGTAGTTTACCAGTCGTGCCTTGGAAATATCCGTGAGCGCTATGGCAATAGTCTCTTGACCGACTCTGAGTTTTACCTTTTCTCTATATATCCCCATCAGCACGCCTTTAAAGTTTTTTTGTCCATCAAATGGCCGTGCGGTTTTAATCTTCGCAAGCTTGCCTTCGAATTTTTCAAAGTCCTGTGCTTTGACCAGTGGCCGATCAGGTCCTGGTGAAGTCACTTCCAGATTGTAGGGGCCAATTTCATCGAGATGCACATCTAAAAGATCATTCATCTGACGGCTGATATTGATACAGTCATCCAGAGTTACACCTCCGGGTTTGTCGATATAAAGGCGCAGAATCAATCCGCTGGATTCGCGCTGATATTCTAGATGAACCAGTTCGATTCCCTCGCTTTCGCACAACGGCGATGCGAGTGCCGTTGCCTCGATCCGAATTGCCTGCTGGTCTGCTGCCGAATGGCTTTGGGATCGTTTTTCGGAAATTCGTTTCTTGTAATTTTTTCTATTTGTTTTCACCGAATCCTGCTTGCCAAATTGCCATTTTCAAAAATACAAAAACGGGCTGCCGCCCGTTTCCATATAATCAGGTAGATCTTTTGCTGTGGAGCGAGAAAGTTTATCAGTTCATAACCCTAACCATAAGGAATTAATTAATTCGATCCCACAATACATAAAAAGCACTACCCTAATCCACCGATTGATGGAAAAGGCGACCTGAGATGGAGCGGGCAACGAGACTCGAACTCGCGACACCAAGCTTGGGAAGCTTGTACTCTACCAACTGAGCTATGCCCGCTCATCAACTTTAGAATAATTATGACAAAATAGGCTGATTGTCAATATTTTTCAAATAGACAATCTCAATCCAACATATTCTTGATGCTTTTAAGTTCGGTCCGCAAATCATCTAAGAACCGCTGTTTAAGCTTCTCTTTTTTCCCGACGCGACGGTCGATATGCTGTCGAGCACCCTGGATGGTAAACTTTTTTTCATATAACAGATATTTAATTTGCATAATCAGTTCAATATCTTTTTGGGTATATAATCGACGTCCCGATGATGTTCGTTTGGGTTTAATCTTTGAAAATTCGGTTTCCCAAAATCTAAGCACATAGGGCGCAAGATCCACAATCTTGCTGACCTCACCGATTCTGAAGTAAAGTTTATCCGGAATATCCAAGGTAAAGGGCAATTTTTTTTGCATGTCTGACACCACCGCAGCCACCGGCGTATTTAACCCGGTAATGCCGCATCAAACGCTTTTACAATCCGGCCGGTAATAGATTTGTGAAGATCGTGGACGTCTTCATCTTCCAGGGTCTTGCTCGGCGATCGATACGTTACCCGAATCGAGATACTTCTTTTATCCGACGGTATCGGGTCACCTGTAAACACATCAAGCAGCTGCAAGCTTTCCAGGAGTTTTTCATTAAATTTATAAATTTTTTCGAATATATCCAGGGCTTCAATGTCTTTGTTTACATAGATGGTAATATCTCGGAAAACTGCCGGAAACTTCGGCGTCGGTAGCGTAGATCGAGTCTCCGAAATGAGCGTCACCAGTTGGTTAAAATTGATTTCAAAAGCATATGCGGTTTGTTTTAAATCAAAATTTTCGATAACCTGAGGATGAATTTCGCCGATGATACCCACCGGCGTATCATCGACCAGTATTTGGGCGGAATATCCCGGGCGCGTGTAAGTACACAGCGCTTCGGCTAATCTGGTGAACCTGGGCTTAGCCAGCTTTAAGGCCCGCAACAGCCCTTCCGCGATACCCTTGATGTCGTAAAAATCACACGGGATTTCTTTCGCATGCCAAGTTGGATCATGTCGAGCTCCGGACCACAATCCAACCAGCATTTCTGTTTCACGAGGCAAGTTATGCGGATCTTCCTGAATGAATATTTTGCCGATTTCAAACAGTTTAAGGTGCCTTATTTGCTGGGCGATATTGTGATGCACCGTATTCAAAAGGCCGGGAATCATCGATGTTCGCATCACCGCCTGATCTTCCGACAGTGGATTTAAAATATCGACTACGGATCGACGCTCATCGTCCATCCCCAATCTCAGATCGTCACACGACTTTCTGTGAATAAAGCTATAGGTTATTGCCTCGGTGAAGCCCAGGCCCGTCATTAAATCCCGCACACGGTTTCTAAGATCGATTTCTCTGGCAGGTGACCTGGCATCGGCCGGCATCAATGGATAAGTCGTGGGAATGTTATTGTAACCGGAAAGCCGAGCAACTTCCTCCATGAGATCTTCCGGCCGAGCGACATCCACCCGAAAAGAAGGAGGTTGAACTTCCAATTGGTCCTGATTATCGTCTGCGGCTTGATCTTCAACTGAAAACTCTATTGATTTGAGAAGATCTGCGATCTCTTTGCGATTTAGCTGGGTTCCCAACAGGCGATTGGTGTGCTTTGTGCTGAGCACCAGGCGTTTTGATGATTGTGGTTGAGGATGCGCATCAATAAGGCCGCTGATCAGTTTGCCGCCGCTAATTTCCATCATGAGTAAAGCGGTGCGGTTAATTGCTGCAATGGTTCCATCCGGATCAACTCCCCGTTCAAAACGATAAGATGCTTCAGTGTTAAGACCCAGCTGCTTGGATGTTCTGCGGGTGCTACTCGGCGAAAAGTAGGCACTTTCAATGAGCACCCGTGTGGTGTCGGATTCAATTTCCGAATTGAGCCCCCCCATAACACCGCCGATAGCCACCGGTTTTTCGCCATCGCAGATCATCAGCATCTGGGGGCCAAGGATGTGTTCTTTGCTGTCCAAGGTCACAAACGTTTCCCCCGGAGAAGCTGTGCGGACGACGATACGGTTTTCGGCCAGACGATCAAAATCAAACGCATGCAAGGGTTGCCCGGTTTCCATCATGACAAAGTTGGTGATGTCCACAATATTGTTGATCGGCCGCAGGCCGACGGACAGCAGTCTGTCTTGCATCCAAAACGGAGAAGACTCTATTTTGATATGATCAACCAAGCGGGCGGCATATCTCGGGCAGTGATCCGGTGCTTCGATGGTGACAGACGTTAGCGCCGATATTTTATCTTCGCGATCTTCAAGGCCGTAGTCCGGATAGTTTAGTGGCGTCTTTTGAATCACCGCGATTTCACGGGCAATGCCGATAACGCAGAGACAATCGGGTCGGTTCGGTGTCAGATCAAATTCGAGCACTGTATCCGAAATGCCCAGGGCCGCGGCCAGTTGATCCCCTAAAGCCAATGTCGAATCCAGTGCCATAATGCCACTTTTATCGGTTCCAAGCCCAAGCTCCGCTTCACTACACAGCATGCCTTCTGAAATTTGGCCGCGGATGACTGCTTTTTTCAACTCGGTGCCATCCGGAAGCACAGTCCCGGGTAACGCCAGCGGTGCTAACATGCCTGCTTTTACATTGGGTGCACCGCAGACAACCGATACCTGGTGGTCGCCGGTCGATACCCGGCAGAGTTTCAGCTTCTGGGCATTGGGGTGGTTTTCGACGCCATCGATGCGACCCACCGAAACGCTATTCAAATACGCGTAGCGTTCTGACACCGACTCAACTTCCAAACCGGCCATGGTCAGTGCTTCTGCAAGATCCGCCACATCCATTTTGATCGGCGTGTATGCGCTGAGCCAGCTAGTACTTACTTTCATGGGGTTCTTGATTTAACCAATTAACGATTCAACGATTTAATCAATCAACCAATCTAGAATTGCGACAAAAACCTTATATCATTTTCGAAAAATTTACGGATATCATCGATGCCGTATTTGAGCATGGCGATTCGTTCCACGCCCATACCAAAAGCAAAACCCGTATAGCGGGTCGCATCATATCCAACATTTTCGTATAGGGCCGGATGGACCATGCCAGAGCCGAGGATTTCCAGCCAACCGGTCTGCGAACATACCCGACATCCCTTCCCGCGGCAAATGACACAGAGGATATCCACTTCCGCACTGGGTTCGGTGAACGGGAAGAAGCTGGGTCGAAATCTGAGACTGGTTTGCGGATCAAACATCTGGTGCACAAATGCCGTCAGAGTTCCTTTTAAATCGCCGAAGGATACATTCTCATCCACTAAAAGCCCTTCTACCTGATGAAACATCGGTGTGTGGGTCAAATCGGAATCACAGCGGAAAACTTTGCCGGGATTAATGATTCTCACCGGCGGTTTTTGTTTTTCCATGGTGCGGATTTGCATTGGAGATGTGTGGGTTCTCAGGACGATATTGTCTGAAACAAAAAACGTGTCTTGCATATCGCGAGCCGGATGATCTTTGGGGAAATTGAGCGCCTCGAAATTATAATAATCCAGCTCGACTTCAGGACCCTCTGCAATTTCAAAACCCATCTTCAAGAAGATATCACAGATTTCCAGGTTTATCTGGGTGATCGGGTGCAACGATCCGCAAGCAGCCGGTCTGCCGGGCAGCGATACGTCGATGTGATCTTCCGCTTCTTTGGTAGATTTCTCAGACTTTGCCAACGCCTCTTTGAAGACCGCTTCCAGTTTCTTTTTGATCTCATTTGCCCTCTTGCCGGCGGCAGGTCGCTGCTCTGCCGGCAGCGATGAGATATTCCTGAGAAACTGAGTCAGTATCCCCTTGCGTCCCAGATAGTGGACATGGGCAGACTGGACGTCTTTTACACCAGCGGCTGTTTCAATTGCCTTAAGCGCTTCCTGGTAAATTTGATCGATGGAATTTTCCACTGGGCGTGTTACCTTTTTCCCGGGATACCCGAATGTTGTTCGCTTGCATCAAATATCTAGCATTAAGATTGCTGGGATGCGACTTTTACTATCTGTGAGAATCCAGCAGGATCTGATACGGCCAGTTCAGCCAGGACCTTGCGGTCAAGCTCAACGTTAGCCAGCTTTAAGCCGTGCATAAATTTGCTATAAGAAATATTATTTATACGAGCAGCTGCATTTATGCGGGTAATCCACAATCTTCTGAAATCCCTTTTGCGCACTCTGCGGTCTCGGTAAGCGTACATCAGTGCTTTATCGACTGCATCTGCCGCAGTACGATACAATTTGCTGCGTCCGCCACGGAATCCTTTGGCTAATTTTAACACTTTTTTTCTTCGCCGTCTGGCTTTAAATCCTCGTTTAACTCGCATATTATGATCTCCGTTTAATTATTAAGGCAATTATAGGCACTGCCTTATCGTTTTTCAATAATCATTTCCGCACAGGCATTAGATTAGCTGTTTGGTAATAACAACCGAATGGTTTTCTTATTGGTTTTATCAACCAAATGGCCTTTTCTTAGCGACCGCTTGCGCTTGGTGGTTTTTTTCGTAAGCATGTGGCTGGCGCATGATTTTCGATAAACGATTTTGCCGGTGCCCGTTTTTTTAAACCGTTTGGCAGCCGCTCGATTTGTTTTGATTTTAGGCATATATGTCTCTCCTTCTATACGATTTGTTTTTTGTAATGCAAAACATAGATGGCGTGAGCAATTATATTCCGGCCCACGCCACCT
>JASFPE010000049.1:0-18305 GCA_050116155.1 Desulfobacterales bacterium | reverse complement strand
CCGATCAGACCTTGGAGCAAATCCCCATTTATGGCATTGAGCCGCTCAGGTCTGTTCAGGGTGATAATTGCAACGTTTTGGTCTTTGCTATAAAGGACTGCTTCTTTACTCATGAAAACCTCCATTCAAAGGTTCAGGGTTACAATCAGGTTTCAGGTGTCAGGTGTCAGGTGTCAGCGAAAATAATTTAGGAATTGCGAATTCAGGAATTTAGGAATTAAAGGTATTCCGTCATTCTAATTTCTAAATCCCTAAATTCCTTAATTCCTCAATTATTGAATCCTGACACCTAAATATTTCTGAACCTCTGAACCTTTGAACTCTGAACCTTAAAAGCCTTTTTCATGCATCCTGCGTAACTCATTTCTCAGGATCTTGCCGGTCGATGTTCGCGGCATCTCGTCTAAAAACGCCACCTCCCGCGGATAGGCATGCGCCTCAAGCCTATTTTTTACATGTTCTTTAATGCTCTCCTCAAGCGCTTTATCAGGCGTCACACCTTCTTTGGGCAATACATACGCTTTTACAATCTCTCCTCTGATGGGGTCGGAAACACCGATGACCCCAACCAAGGCAACTGCCTGATGCTTCATCAAACAATCTTCCACTTCACCCGGCCCGATTCTGAAGCCACCGCTTTCGATGATATCGTCTTGTCTGCCGCTAAACCAAAAATATCCGTTTTCATCTTTTCTACCATAATCACCGGTCCGCATCCAATTGCCGATGAACTTTTCCTTTGTTGCTTGCGAATTTCTCCAATACTCTAAGAACATCACCGGATCAGGCGCTTTTATGGCTATCTCACCGAGCTCATTACGCTTTGCAATCAGACCGTTTTTGTCGATTATCTCGACAACATGCCCGGGAACAGCTTTACCGATAGCCCCTGGAACAATGTCCATGACTTCCGAACAAAATCCAAGAACCAGGTCGCATTCCGTCTGCCCATATTGCTCATTGATTTCAACTCCAAGATGCTCTCTGGTCCAATCACAAAGTTCTTCGCCCAATGTCTCTCCTCCAGCAGTTATTGATCTTAGCCGGATATCGTAATGTTCCCGGGGGCGTTTGACAGCATGCATCATCATGCGCAACACAGTTGGAACGGCCATGAGATTTCTGACTCTATGCTTTGCCATCATATAAAAAGCTTCTTCAGGATCAAATTTTCGAGGCCTGTAAGCCAACATGGGATAACCATGATGTAGTGTTGGAAACAATGCATCATACGAACCGCCGATATAAGCCCAGTCCAGCGGGGTCCACATGAGGTCGCCTTTGCGAGGAAATAAATTGTGGTAAAATTCGAAACCCGGAAGAATACCGGGCAGTAACCGGTGTCCGTGAAGCGTGCCTTTGGGCTGACCCGTAGTCCCCGAGGTATAAATAATCAATGCCGGGTCTTCGGGCCTGGTTTTGACGGGAGTGAAATAACGGCTTCCCCTTTCCACGGCTTCCCAAAAATCGATGGTATCTTTTTCTTTGCCGGCATCAACAACAATGATCAACTTGAGCTCGGGGAGGCGATCTCTAACCTCATGGAGCTTTGGCACATTCTCTTTATCTGTAATCACCGCTTTGGCCTGGCTATCCTGAAGTCGATATTCGATGGCATCCGGACCAAAAAGGGTGAGTAGCTGCAGAGCGATGGCACCCAGTTTATAAGTCGCAATATGGGAGATTAAGGTTTCAGGACGCTGAGAAAGCAGAATTCCGACCCTGTCTGTCCGTTTAATATTATAAGCCTTAAGCGCATTGGCTAACTGGTTTGATATATGTTTTAAGGCTCGGTATGTATACTCGTGCGCCGTTCCGTTTGCGTCTATATAGATGAGCGCCAACCGATGTTTGTCGTCGGCCCACTTATCACATACATCAACACCGATATTGTAATACTCCGGAATTTCCCACCCGAAGTTATTGCATACCTCCTCATAGGTCCTGCCGCTAAGCATTTTTGCCGCCTCCTGAATTGCTTTGAGGAAAATGATCGCTGCGATTTGGTGCTTGGTATTTGAGATATTAACGTCAATGGCTCATCAGCGTCTTGCCCTTTTTGCCAAGGCCTTCCTTAAAACGGGTTGGCCGCAATGGGTTGTCCTCCGGTTTCAACTTCCCCGTGACGAGATCGGCGATGCGTTTACCCGCCTCCGGGGAAAGCATCACCCCGGCCCAATATCCGCAATTGACATAAAACCCGGGAACTTCCGGGATCTGCCCGATCAACGGCTGGTCATCGGGCGTATAGACATAAAATCCGGCGGATGTATCCATATCGGGTTGTCTGACAGTCTTCTCGACCTCTTCGAAAAACGGTGCCAGGCGCTTGACCTTGTCCAGCGTTATGGCCGGATATTCCCAATCGGTATGGACGTTCTCAGAAGGCTGACTGACCGGCTCATCCGAATCCACCCATCCGATAATCACACCCCCGGGTTCAGGACGCCAGTAGCAGTTGTTATTGACATCAATCGTAAACGGGGCATCTTGCGGAATTGGCACGGATGTCTCTATATAGACCTTTTGGCGACGAACCGGCTCCAGCGGCAAATCCAGTATGACCATACGCCCCACATCGCCTGCGAAGGGGCCGGCGGCATTTACTACGGTACGGGTCTTCAGAATTCCCCGATTGGTCTCAACCCCGCAAACTCCTTTCTCATCCACGTGAATTTCGGCGACTCTGGTATTGACAAAGAACCTGGCCTGACAGCCTTTGGCAAATCCCTGGGTGAGCTCATGGCAGGACAGCCACCCATCCCGCTGTCTGAAAGTTGCGGCCAGCACCGCAGGAGAAAGAAAAGGAAATCGGGCAAGGATCTCATCACGTTCTAAAAATTCCGAGTCCGTAACTCCTAACTTGTGCTGCTGGTCCACATTTTCCTTAAGATCATCGACGGTCTCCGGATTATCGGTGACAAAGAGATACCCTTGCTGTTTGATGGAAATGCTGTAACCCGCAATATCGATGACTTCATCAAAATGCTCGAACATCTCTATGCTCGGTATGGCCAGCGCCGCCATGGCCGGCTCTGCGAATTGGGCCCGAAAACACTCCGCTGACGCCGGTGTGGTCAAGGTTGACAGGCCATCGCGCATCTCCGCCAGCACAACGTCTAACCCGGCTTTCGAAAGCCAAAACGCCGTTGCCGTGCCCACGATGCCGCCACCGATCACGACCGCGTCGGTGGTGCCGAAATCATTTTCTGCGGGAGTAAATATCTTTCCCATATCTTGAAACCTCCTTGTTACAAAGGTTCACAGGCTCAGGGTTCACCGTTCAGGGTTAACTTTCCTTCATTAATTTTAAAAGGCCAATTGCCATGCCTCAATATCCTTAAACCTTACTTTTCTCACTGGTTTTCACCACAGAGCTCACGAATCATCAGTTCGGTTTAGACGTTAACCCTGAACCTTTGAACCTCTAAGAACTAAAACAGACCTTTGGCCTCAAAATCTTCTACTACCTCAGACAGACCGACACGCAACAGTGTCTCTTTCGTAGGAATTCCGTTTTCATTCCAGCCTCGTTTTTTATAATACCAGGTCAGCAGGTTATGGATATCTTGCTTGGATAGAACATGTCCCTGATTCGGTCCGCCAACGATGGGTTCCTCGGTTAAGCGTGCCGGCGGGAAATCAAATTGTCGATCGATTCCGTTTAACTCCCGTACCGAAAACGCCCGCGTGAGATGCCAGATGCGCTCGGATATCTTCAACAGTTCGTCCCAGGTTTTTGTCCTTCCGGTAATAAGCGCGCAGAGTTCGGCGTAATGTTCTTCTTCAAAGCCCAGCTCCATCATTTGCAGTCGGCAATTCCCCAGAGCATCAAAGAGAGAACGGGTGTGCTGGGATGCGATCACATATTCCGCACAGCGGTCGCTGACAACCGCCTTGGGCTGCGCTTCATCCCCGCCCCCGGAGGCAATCAGATCGTGAACGCTGGTCCAGGCACCGGCAACATCGTGGCCCAGCACCCAGGCCCGGTTGTGATGGGCCCCGACATCGGCTGTCAGATATGCCAGCATCATCGAAGGGGCATTGCGGCACTCGTAGCCCGACCACTCCAGCCCCTTGACGTGGATTGCAAATCGCTCCGAGCCATTACCCGTCTTTTCTGCGGCTATCTTGACGCCTTCGGCCAACAGGTCGCCAATTCCTTCCCGTTTAGCAATCTTATTTAAAAGGTAAACGACCGAATCCAGATCCGAAAAATCGATCTCTCTGCCGATTTCGTTACGGGTTAAAATCCCTTTCTGATAACATTCAATGGCCCATCCAATCACGACACCGGCGGAGATGGTATCGATACCCAGTTCATCGCATACATAATTCGCGTAAGCCACTTCCTCAATGGTCTTTAAGACACAATTTCCACCGAACAGGGCGATAGTCTCAAATTCGGGTCCTTCCACATAGGCCGATCCCAGTGATGTCTGGGTGTGCCCGTACTTTCCACATGGCGTGGGACAGCCGAAGCAGCCTTTGTCGGTAATTTTCAGCCGGTCAAGGATCGCTTTGCCATTGATATTTTTATAATGCTCTGCATACGAGGTTTGAAAATTACGGGTGGGAAATACCCCGACCTCGTTGGTCCAGTTGGTTATACCGGCCGTGCCTTCCGGTGTCCAGCCTTCAAAGCCGGGTTTTGCCTTGACCTTCTGGTAAGCTTCTTTGCCTTTCGCATACGCCGCTTTCAGATCGGCAACCGGTATATTACCGGTACCTTTCACGGCGATGGCTTTTATATTTTTACTTCCCAGCACGGCCCCGACACCGGTCCTTCCGGCCTGGCGTCCGAAATCGTGGGAAATACAGGCGTATCGAACCCGGTTTTCTCCGGCCGGTCCGATGGTGATAATCTGATACTCATCTTTCAGATGATGTTTTAGGTTTTTCTCGGATGTAATCGAGCCCTGACCCCAGTATTCTGCAGCCGGTCGAATCTCAACGGTGTCGTCATTGATTAATATGTAACTTGGCTTTTCCGCCTTTCCGGTGATCACCAGCACATCATAGCCGGCATATTTCAATTGCGGCCCAAAATGCCCGCCCATATTGCTGTCGGCATAACCGCCGGTGGCCGGAGATTTTGTACCGAAATGGGTTTTGCCGCTGGCCGGGAGAAAATGACCGGTAAGCGGACCTGTAGCGACAATCAGCATGTTTTGCGGGTCAAACGGTCCGATCTCCGGGCGCACCTCATCGTATAATATTTTCGCCACAAAGCCTCTGCCACCGACGAAATCTTCCACCAGAGTTTCGGGAAGTGCCTTCTTGCTGATGGTCGCGTTATTCAGCTCGATGCGCAGAACAGCGCCTGCATATCCGTACATCATTTAGGCCACCTCACTTTCTTGATCTTCAACCAATACAATCGCATCTCGCGGACATGTTCGCGCACATTCCCCGCACAGATCACATTTAACCGGCACGTTAGAATACTTCTGCTCAAACATCACATCACGGGGACATACATCGACACATATCATGCAACCCGTACATGCATCCGGATCAACCATAAAGACCCCATCTTGAAGTTGTATGGCATCTTCCGGGCAACTGTCGGCACACTCGCCGCACTGATCGCAAAGGTGGATGCGGTAATCCCCCGGGGCAGGAAAACGTGCTTCAATGCGCAGCAATGACCTGGAAGGATTGACTTCCTGGAATTTTTCAATTGCACATGCCAACCGGCATGTGCTGCATCCGGAACAATTTGCATGTATTGCTCTTAATCCCACGGGTCTTCAACTCCTTTGTATTTAGTGTTTGGTGTTTTGTGTTTTGTGTTTTGTGTTTAGTTTTTATATAGATATAAAAAGACAGAGCGAAGCGATACCACACTTCGATATTCGAAATTCCTTGTTCGATATTGGATATTTATTTTTAGAATCAGCTTATTCGTATGACCGATGAAAATTATAAACAAAGCTTTTTTGGTTACGACTAGACTGGTTTAGAGACTAATATGTTAACTAAATCTTCAGCCCCTTTCGGGTGCAGTTTTAAGTAGGGTTCTCAATGGCCTGATTCACGATGCCATTGTTTTTCCATGCAGTCCAATTCTTTGACAATTTCCGTTGGCAATGGCTGGCTATTGAGATCCATCAACTTCCGGGTTTGTTCGCTCAAGCGTTCCTTAAAACGCCTGGCTCCCTTTTTAAACCACTCATCATAATTGGCACGGTCAAACAGTTCTGAATACCATATGTCACGGAAATGGCGCATGGTATGCTCCTCTTGCAGGTAGTGCCCACCGGGTCCAACACGATCAATCAGATCTACGGCCAATGCTTCGCTGGTAACAGGAATACCTCGCATATATTGATTGACCATGTGGAGCACCTCGTTATTCAATACCAGGTAGTCCGGCGAGATCATATTCGAATGATCAAGCAGGCCAATGTCATGAATCAGGTTGGCGCCACTGAGCGCCGAACTGAGACAGGAAAACGTTGCTTCAATGGCAGCCTGGGGGTCATCAGGGAACTTGGCGTCGGAGCATCCGGCGGTGCCGAAAAACGGCAGGTGGTAACGCTGTGCCAATTGAGCCATGGCAGCAGCCATCAAGCTCATCTCAGGTGCGCCATAAGAAAAAATGGCAGTGGCCATGTCCATGATGGTTGTAAAGGCGCCATAGACCACAGGAGCCCCGGTCCGAACAAGTTGCGCGAGCACTATACCACTCAGCGATTCGGCGCTTCCCTGCACGATGGTGCCGGCAAAGGTTGCCGGGGATGTTCCACCGGCCTGAAGCCCGGAATAGAAAATTTGAGGGATGCCTTTTTCAGCGCAGAAGATTATCTTTTCGACGGTATCATCATAATACGCCAAGGGTGAAACCGCAGAAGAAAGGAGCGCGATAGACGGTGCCTTACGGAAGCGCTCTTCACGGCCCACGATCAATATGGCCATATCATAGATCGCACACAGGCTGGCAGGATCGTTGCAACAAACGGCCAAGGGTTTCTCACAGCAAGTCAACGCCTGTTTGGCGATCACCCGGTCGGCGATATCGGCGGGCACGTCGGCGGCCAGACCAAGGGTCATCACCCAGGAATAGTTCGACAACGCGTTAGAGATCTTGGCAGTGACACGGCAATCCTCGCTGATGAATCGGCGACGCTCGTCCGTGAGGGGGTCCAGGTAATCCCTGCAATCCAGGCCGGCCCCATACCAGCTTCTATTTTCCTCGAGCAAGATCGCAGGTTCACCGTTCCGCTTGCCCAGTGCAAAGCAGGACGGCGATGTGTGTATGGCTTCCTCGACCATCTGCGCAGGGATACGCACGCGGTCCTCATCTACATTAGCACCCGCACCGTCCAGCAATTCCAGGGCCCTGGGGTGTGTTATTTGAACGCCTGTGCGCTCCAGAACCTTCAACGTGGCGAAATGAATCTGCTCGATCTGGTCTTTGCTAAGCACATTCATACTCGGCCTGGTGTTCAGCTCAGGATAGCTCCTTGGCATCGCCCGCGGTTTCCTTCTTTTGAGTGATTGACGGCTTGATTTTTATCCCGCTTGGGGTGCGACAATCTGCAAGCGCTTGGCAAAATCTTCCAATTGCTCCATGACTTGGGGATGAAAACGGCTTGCCCCAATGGGTCGGGGGCGCTTGAGGTCCATGCTGACTTTGGCAATATCCGCTCCCAATACGCGGGCAATGAAAATTGCTTCTTCGAACGTGTTGGTGAGCCGTGAATCATATGGTTCGTCCATAGAGAAATTATATTCCAGGTAAAGGTCCCGCTTCCGAGCTGCATTTCTAATCTTTCTCAGACGCCCTTCGTCCGTGCTTTCGCAATCTGCAGCGGTGATATGAAGTCCATCCAGTCCTTTTTCGACGGCAAAATCCATTAACTGAAAAATATTCATCGCCTTCGGCCAGTTATGCGCAAACCCTCCCCAGTTCTGTCCCATGCCGTGTAAATGGAAACTGTATGTATGCAACCCTAACAGCATAACCGAA
Organism: Desulfobacterales bacterium; assembly: GCA_050116155.1. Classification (GTDB taxonomy): domain Bacteria; phylum Desulfobacterota; class Desulfobacteria; order Desulfobacterales; family JAHEIW01. The sequence continues at coordinate 10,330 of JASFPE010000049.1, read as the reverse complement.
TCTTGTTTTCCTTTCAGCAGATCGGTTACCGGTGATTTCCCTGTAACACAGAGAGGTAATCTTCACTATCCAGTGAAGGTAACATAAAATGATTAACGCGGCGTTGAAAGAGCTTTACGTGTTCCGAGATAACTTTTACCGCTTCGAGGTCTCTGCCCTGCTTGAACAGCTCGATCAATGACTGGTGATCTTTAATCGCTAACTCTGCGTGAGACTCCATGTCATAGGTCGACACGTCTTTGCTGAAGCACATATAGGCCAAACGTTGAGATTGATTCTGCAGATTGTCCAGATAGGAGCACAAAAATGTATTTTCCGTTGCTTTGTAGATGACACGGTGAAACCGGCTGTTCATTAAAGTCACACGCAAAAAATCCTTTTCACGCCAGGCTTGCCGTAAATCAGCGTTGATCTGCCGGAGATCTTCAATCTGATCTGTTTGAATTCGCTTGGCTGCCAGCGCCACCGCCGATCGTTCAAAAATCAGCATGGTTTCAAATAGATCTCTGAGACTATTCACCGTGATATCTCGAACAAAAAAACCCCGCCCGTGACGTACCGCAACGAGGTTTTCGGCATTCAAACGAAAAAGCGCCTCCCGGATAGGAGTGCGACCGATAGAAAATGCGTTGGCCACCCACTCCTCATCAACCTGATTCCCGGGACCCAGTTTTAAAGTTACGATCAGCTCCTTTATTTTTTGATAGGCTATTTCACTGAGTGGAAGGGACTTGGTCTTATTCTTTTTTTTCGGCATAAGATATTTCTGTCGATAGGTTTTTATATACCTATTTAATATTTATAATATATTGTCAATATATTTTTGCTATTTATTAATTTTTAGGTTGTCAGCATCTCTATTCAATGGGAATTTCTGTGTATTTGGGGATCTTTATCAGCCGCGAAACAGAAATAATACATCCTCAGAAGATGTCCTTAATTCAGATTTACCCTTGACAGGCTCATGATGATTTCCTATGGTGGTGACGATTTAATTATTAAAAATTATCAAGAAACTGAATACATCTTAAATAATATCCCATCTTCGTCACTGAAAATTGCGCGATTAGTTTGCGCGTCTCGCGATTTAAAGCGGCAGGGTAGGCAAAATTTTTTCACGATAGAAAAAAATGCACCTGTTCGAAACTGTTTTATAAATCATAATTTAAATTTGTATTCTCGGATAATTGGCAGCCAAACGTAAAATTTTTCGCGTTGCAACATGTGCTGAACGTTTGGTGTGTATTTTTTTTATTGGCTGCATTTAATTTTATCATTTTACATATCATAAAATAGAATGCGCCCTGCGTGTATCAACAACCTAAACAAAAAACGGAAGGAGGATGAAATGCAAAAAAACGAAAAGCTTCACCCGGCAATTCCCGATCTTAAAGTCGATTTGGACAAGGGGAAGCTCACACGTCGCGACTTTCTGAGATATGCTACGTTGCTCGGAATGTCTGCTGCAGCGGCAAGTCAAATGGCGGGACTGATGTGGCCACAAAAAGCCTATGCCGCCAAACCAGTGCGTGGCGGAGTACTCAAGATTGCCGGCCAAGTTCAAAAAATCACCCATCCGGCTCAGTTTTCATGGGTGGCGCCCTCACAGGTGGGGCGTCAGGTCGCCGAATACCTCACCTTTACCGACGGCAAAAACATCACCCATCCCTATCTGCTGAAGAACTGGGAGGTGAGCGATGACCTCAAGACCTGGACCCTGAACCTCCGCCAGGGCGTCAAGTGGAACAACGGGGATACGTTCACTTCAGATGATGTGGTCTTCACATTCAACCAGTGGATGAACAAGGACGTGGGCTCCTCCATGCTGGGCCTGGTCGGGAAATACCTGGATCTCTCAGGGATCGAAAAAGTCGATCAATACCAGGTCAAACTCCATCTGAAGGTACCCGAGATCGCCATTCCCGAACACCTCTTCCACTACCCGGCCCTGGTGTTGAACGCCAAAACCTTCGACGGTGACTTCATCAAAAAGCCGGTCGGAACCGGCCCGTACACCCTCGAATCCTATCTGCCGGGTGAGCGCGCCGTGCTCAAGGCCCGCAAAGACTACTGGAAGAAAGGCGCCGACGGTCAGCCGCTGCCCTACATGGACGGCATGGAATTCATTGACATGGGCACCGAGATGGCTCCCCAGATTGCCGCCATCAAAGCCGGTGAAGTCGATATGGTCGACCTCGGCGATGTCGCCGGTGTGGATGTATACCAGGCATTGAGCAAAGACCCCAACATCAATATGATACCGGTGACGAGTGCCTCCACCCGGGTGCTTCGTATGCGGGTCGACCTCAAGCCCTGGGATGATAATAAGGTGCGGACGGCCCTGAAGATCTGCCAGCACCACGAAAAACTCCTGTCGCTGGTTTACTTCAACGAAGGTCTCCAGGGTCAGGACTTCCACGTCTATCAGCTGCACCCCGAATACTGTGAAAAGCCGATACCCAAGTACGATCCCCAGCGCGCCAAACAACTGTTGAAGGAGGCGGGCTACGCAAATGGGATCGACGTCAATTTGGCCGTGGGCACCTGGCCGGATGTGGTGCGCTATGCCGAAGTCCTCAAGCAGGATGCCGCACCGGCCGGCTTCAGGATCAATATCCAAACCATGCCCACCAGCCAGTACTGGGAAAAATGGACCGAGGTCGATCTGGGTATCACCCCTTGGATGCACCGACCCATCGGTACCATGGTGCTGAATCTGGCTTACATCGCCGACGATGCGGGCAAACCGGTTCCCTGGAATGAAACCCGTTGGTCGGACCCTGAATTCTCCAAATTGCTCAAGGAAGCCAACGGACTGATCAACGTGGATGAACGCCGCAAGGTTTTCTGCAAATTGGAGGATATCCAGCAACAGCGTGGATCCATCGGAATCCCTTACTGGCGAAATGCTTGGTATTGTCTGAGAAAAAATATCAAGAACGTGTCGGGCGTTCCCTCTTTATACATTACCTTCAATGATGCGTGGCTCGAAGCATAAATAAACCAAGGGGCTCAGGCAGTTTGACCGCCTGAGCCCCTCACAAAAGAGCGAATTTATGCAGATCAAGGTATTTTGAGCCCTGATACCTGATGGAGAAATGCGGGGTATATCATGGCAAAATTTATTGTTAGACGTATCCTTTTGCTCCTGCTCACCATGGTTCTGGTTTCGATGGCCGTCTTTTTGATCACCGAATCTTCACCGGGCAATGTGGCCCGCAACGTTTTGGGCGCCTTTGTCACTCCGGAACAGGAAGCCTCCTTCCTGGCGCAAGTGGGCCTGGATAAACCCGTCTATGTGCGGTATTTCTACTGGCTATTCGGCAGTGAATGGTCCGCTTCCCGCAAGGTGGGGTTGCCGTTGAAACGCGTCACCACGAAAGATGGTTTCCAGGAGTGGTGGGCCGTGCGGGACGATGGCGCCTTGGTCCGCTGGAAACTTGACGGTGAGGATCTGTATGCCATTGCCAGGCTGCAATCGGTTGGTGTCGACACCAAATATAAAAACAACGAAAAATGGCAGACGGACGCCAGCGGCAAAAGCGAGTTCTGGGGCGTTGATGATGCTAACCACGTGGTCCGCTGGGAAAAAGGCACGGAAAAAGAGATCTGGACCTTTATTGTCGGAACCGGGTGGAAGAAGAGTTCCGGCGGCGCCATAGAATATATCCCGCTGAAAAAAGGATTTATCCGGGGGGATCCCGGTGAATCCTTTCGAACGGGCCGGCCGGTTTCCGACAGTATCTGGACCCGGTTGCGCAACTCGCTGTTTCTGGCCGGAACTGCCTTTATCATTGTCATGCCGCTGGCATTGATTCTCGGAATTCTGGCAGGATTGAAGGAGGGCAGCTTCCGGGACCGTGCACTTTCGATTGGCGGCATGATGTTTTCGGTGACCCCGGAGTTTGCCACCGGTATCTTTCTGATCCTCATCGTCGCCGTGTGGCTGGGCTGGCTCCCTGGCGCTACGGTCATTGGTGAAAAGGCGCCCTGGGAACGGCTGGATATGGTCATCCTGCCCGTGCTTACCCTGACGCTGATCGAATTGGGTTACATCCTGCGCATTACGCGCGCCAGCATGGTAGAGGTGATGAAGTCGCCGTATATTCGTACCGCCTATCTCAAGGGATTACCCTACTGGCGAATCGTGTTCAAACATGCATTGCGAAACGCCTTGATGGCTCCGATTACCGTCATCATGCTGCATGTCAACTGGTTGATGGGCGGTATCGTGATCGTAGAGGTGGTCTTCGGTTATCCCGGTCTGGGCAAGTACCTGTTGGACTCTGCCATGTTTAAGGATATCAACGCCCTGGAAGCCGGAGCCATGATTCTGGTATCGGTGGCCGTCTTGACGCAGCTGGTGGCCGATATCATATATACGTTCTTAAATCCGCGTATTCGGTATGCCTAACTGCAACTCGAAGGGATTTATCTATTTAGAAAGCTAAAAGAGGAGAAACTATGGCAACAGCTGAACAAGCAACAGCTCCCATTAAGGTTGAAGAAGCAAAGCCTGGAATCTTCAGACGCATATCGGCCGGATTTTCCATTGTATTTGCGTCCAAAATAGCAATAGTTGGGTTCGCAATTGTCCTGTTTTGGGTCATTGTGGCGATTTTTGCCCCGTTATTTACCCCTTACACCCCATTGGAGCAGGACTGGAAAGCGCCGAATCAGGGCCCATCAGCATCCCACATTCTGGGAACCGACGAGCTGGGACGCGATCTCTGGTCCCGGTTGATCTATGGCGCCCGCGTGGTGCTGGTGCTCATGCCGATAACGGAAAATTTCTGGATACCCGGAGGAACCGCGATCTGGGGGGTGATTGTTGCGTTGATCATCGGTGCAACTCTCGGATTGTTGGGTGGATATTACGGCGGATGGATTGATGAAATCATCATGCGCTTGCTGGACGCCATGATGGCGGTCCCCATCATACTGCTTTACATGATTATCATGGCCGCCCTGGGCGCTTCGGCTGTAAATGTCGTCATCGCCATCACCATTGTCGGAACACCCGGTATCGCCCGCCTGGTGCGCAGTCTCACTCTGGATATTCGTACGCGCGAATACATCCGGGCTGCCGAAACCCGGGGCGAAAACCCGTGGCGCATCATGTTTTTTGAAATCCTTCCCAATGCCCGCGGCCCCATCATCATCGATGCCATGCTACGCGTGGGTTACGCCATTTTTGCCATGGGGACACTGGGATTTTTAGGCCTGGGGATACCACCGCCGTCTCCGGATTGGGGCAGCATGGTGGCCAAAGGACGCGAATTTATCCTAACCGGCAGCCCGTACGCTGCCCTGTGGCCTTCTCTTGCCATTGCTTCCCTGGTGGTTGGTCTGAATTTATTAGCCGATGGTCTCAGAGAGGAATCGATGCGGTATCAATAATAATGTTAACAACTTTCTTGAAAGGTGGATAAAAACCCATGCAAGATTCCAGCGCTTCAACAAACGACCTCGTCCTTGACGTAGATAACGTCCAAATCAATTACGAAACCCGCAAGGGCGATGTGGAGGCCATTCAAGGGGTCTCCTTTAAAGTCAGAGAAGGCGAAACCGTCGGTTTGGTGGGCGAATCCGGATGCGGCAAGAGCACGATTGCCTTCGGAATTGTTAATTTTCTGGGCCCCAATGGCAAAATTGTGGAAGGTAGTATCCGCTTTCAAGGAGATGAGCTGGTAGGACGGTCTGAGGAAGAGCTTAAGAAACTAAGGGGAGACAGAATCTCCATGGTATTTCAGGATCCCATGCAGGCGCTGAACCCATCGGTACGGCTGGGCGAGCAGCTTGCCGAGGTCCTGACCTGCCACAGGGATATCTCTCACCAAGAGGCCTGGGAAAAATCGATCCAAATGCTCAAACGGGTGAATATGCCGGATGTCGAAAATGTGATGGTGCGCTATCCGCACCAGATTTCCGGCGGTCAGCAGCAGCGGGTCGTTATCGCCATGGCCATGCTCAACAACCCGGCCCTCATCATCATGGATGAACCCACAACAGCCCTGGATGTTACCGTTGAAGCGGCCGTGCTCGATCTGCTCGAAGAGCTCAAAAACGATTTCAACGCTGCCAATATTTTCATCACTCACAACCTGGGGGTGGTTGCGCGGGTGAGTGACTATCTTTGTGTGATGTATGCCGGACAGATGGTCGAAAGCGGGCCCCTGACAGAGATCTTCCATGATCCGCGACACCCCTATACCATGGGGTTGCTGGCCTGTGTTCCGCGGTTGGGAGACAGCAAGCTGGAGTCTTTGCTGCATCCCATCCGCGGCCGTGTACCGCCTCCGGCGGAGCGTTCCAAGACTGAATGTATTTTTGCGCCCCGCTGCGAATATGTCACCGAAGACTGCCGCAATGCCCGTCCGGATTTTACGCAAATTTCATCAGAACACGTCGCCCGCTGTATCTACGCAACCGAAATTCAGGATCGCGCCATAACCAAAAAGCGGAAAAAGGCACCAGAGGCACAGAAGCAGGCTGAAGCCCCTCTGGAAGATTTGCTTAGCTTTGAACATCTCAAAGTGTACTATCCTCAGGAATCGAACTCGGTGGTTAGCCTGTTTGGTATGGGGGAAAAGAAATTTGTCAAAGCCGTGGATGATGTCAGTGTAAGGGTGGCAAAAGGGCGAACGCTTGGGGTTGTAGGGGAGTCAGGCTGCGGGAAATCCTCCCTGGTCAAGGGGCTCATCGGCCTGGAGCCGGTGACCGATGGCGACGTGCAATTTATGGGTATCGATACCACCAGGCCGGTGACAGAGCGGGATACCAACCTGATCAAGGAAATGCAGATGGTATTCCAGAATCCGGACTCAACCCTCAACCCTTCTTACTCGGTGGGTTCACAGATTGCCCGGCCGATCAGGCGTTTTAAGACCGCACCCAAAAATCAGGTCAAGGACGAGGTGATTAAGCTGCTCAAGGCGGTACGCCTGCCGCCCACATTCTACGACCGCCTTCCGAGACAGCTCAGCGGCGGCGAAAAGCAGCGCGTCGGCATTGCCCGTGCGCTGGCCAGCCGCCCCGATTTGATCATCTGCGATGAGCCGGTTTCCGCCCTGGATGTTTCGGTGCAGGCGGCGGTCATCAATCTTCTTTTGGAGATTCAACAGGTCTTCGGCTCATCCATGATTTTCATTGCCCATGACCTGAGCGTCGTCCGCTTCTTCTCTGACGACATTGCCGTAATGTATTTGGGACAAATCGTGGAAGTCGGCCCGGCGGATGCCATCTATGATCCACCGTATCATCCGTATACTGAAGCCTTGCTTTCAGCCGTCCCTATCCCGGATCCGGATGTCGAGCAAAAAGAGATCCGCCTCAGCGGCAACGTGCCCAGTGCGCTCGATCCCCCGAGTGGGTGCCGCTTCCACACGCGGTGTCCCCGACGACAAGAGATGCTGCCCGATAGCGGTAAAATCTGCGAAACAGATGTGCCACCCTGGCGTGATTCAGAGAAGGGCCATCGAATTCTTTGCCATATCCCTGTCGAAGAACTCGCTAAAATTGATCCGGTGGTGCACGTATCTGAAGCGTAGAGAAAGGATCTATTGGATAAAAAAACCTGCGACGTTGTTATTGTCGGCGGCGGCATCATGGGTTCCTCCAGCGCCTACTCCCTGATGCGCGCTGACAACACACTCAAAGTGGTCGTGGTCGAAATGGATCCAACCTATACGCGAGCCTCAACGGCGCTCTCTCTGGCCAACGCGCGCATTCAATTCAGCCTCAAACAAAACATCCAAATCTCACGGTATACATTTGAAGTCCTGGAAAGCTTCGCGGAGACAATGGCCGTCGGCGATGACAAACCGAACATCGCCTATCGCCGCGAAGGCAATCTGTTTCTTATAGATGAATCTGGCCGCATTGCGGCAAAGGATGCCTTGGATTTGCAGAAGCGTTTAGGCTGCCAGGTGGACTGGTGGTCGCCGGAAAAAATAACACAGCGCTATCCGCTCTATAATATGTCCGGCCTGGTGGGAGGAACCTTCGGATCTCAGGACGGACATTTTGACGCCTATGCCGTGCTGATGGGATATAAAGCCAAAGCCCGTTCACTCGGTGTGGAATACATTGCAGACAAGGTGATTAAAATCACAACTGCAGGCGGAAGCAGCACCGGCGTCAAGTTGAATTCGGGGAAAAGTCTGACATCAAAATTTGTCATCAACTGTGCCGGGGCGTGGGCCGCCGGCGTGGCTCAGACGGCCGGGGTGAGGCTTCCCGTCGAACCCGTCAAGCGGCAGGTCTTCGCACTGGACCCGGCAGTAAAACCAGAGGGGCCGCTGCCGCTAACCATTCTTCCTTCAGGCCTTTATTTTCGAACCGAGACCGGCGATCAGATTCTGCTGGGAAAGTCGATGAATGAAGATCCCGTAAGCTTCGATTTCGACTGGGACGAAAAGCGGTTCATGGAGATACTTTGGCCGGAGTTGGCCGAGTTTGTGCCTGCATTTGATACCCTTAAGCTTACACGCGGCTGGGCCGGACTCTATGCGGTCAACACCTTAGATGGCAACGCCATCCTGGGAGAATGGCCAGATCTGAAAGGATTTTTCCTGGCAAACGGATTTTCCGGTCATGGGCTCCAACAGGCCCCGGCCGTCGGTCGATACCTGTCCGAGTTGATCATCGGCATCAAACCAACATTGGACTTATCCATCTTCCACCCTGAGCGAATTCTGGAGAATAAGCCTCTCAGCGAGGGCGGGTTGGTTTAATATTTTGTAACCAACAGCATATTGATTGAATCTAGGTCAGGCTCTAAAAAAATCAGGAATGTTCATTTAACGACCACTACCGGACACGGGGCATTTAGAATGACATACTGGGCGGTGGAGCCGAACACGAATTTGCCAACTTTTGAGCGCTTTTTCACTCCAATAAATATTTGATCAACGCTGTTTTCTTTGGCAAATTGAATGAGATCTTCCCCGGCAGACAGGTAGCTAACGGCGACGAATGTTTCACAGGGAATATCGTCGATGTTAAACGGTGTTCGTAAATATTCCAGCTCGCCTTCGGCTTTTTCAATTTCTGCCTTTTCCAACGTGGAACTTTGTTCCAAAGAGGTCACAATATAAACATCGGCGTTAAATACTTTCGCTTGTTTTTGAGCTTTCTTCAGAGCACCTTCAGCCTCATTGGATCCGTCATACCCGATAAGAAATTTCATCCTGACCTCCTTGATGGGTTTCCTGGCAAATATAAAAAAGGTTTTGCATATATCAAGATTAGTTGAGAGAACTCTATGTGTCAAGAAATCTTAAAGCCGCCATCATCACAGCTGAGAAACGAATTGACAGTTGAAAATCGCATCAACTTCAAATTTACCGCCGTACATTCACTCTAAATCTTACATATCAGAGAGTTCGATTTTAGAGCAATGTTTGCTCAGTCGAGGAGGATATGTGTATATACACATATCTGCGGAAAGTCTTTGAAACTTGCGTAGATATCATTTTAGAATTATATAATATTAAAGCCTATCAATCACATGAACCCGCCAGAGGTAACCAAGTGCTTGTATCTAAACAGTGGTGAATGAAATGAGTCTTACTTTCAGTGAGGGAATTGTCGAGCATTTTAGAATTGAGGCCAGGACCGGCAAAGGATTTCAAATTAATAAAGGGCAACGGCTCAGAATCGTCGACCTCGAAGGAGAACAGGTTGCCGACCTGGTATGCTTTGCACGCCACGATCCACAAGAGTATCTTTCTTCGGGTCGAAGCATTAACTACGCCGGGAAAATATACCTGTCCAGCGGTGATATTCTATACTCGAACCGCAGCAACCCAATGCTGTCCATCGAAACAGATCAAGCGGGCAAACATGACTTTTTATTTGCACCCTGCAGCCGGGAGATGTTTGCCATCGAATATGACATTCATGAACCGCATCCCAATTGCCTGGAGAACCTTACCCAATGCCTGAAATCATTCGGCATCGGTAAGGATCAGATTCCAATACCGTTTAATGTCTTTATGAATGCGCATGTATCCGAAGGTGGGCACATCACCATTCGACCACCATTATCGAAAGCAGGTGATTATATTGAATTTCGCGCAGAGATGAACCTGACGGTTGCGGTGAGTGCGTGCTCCGCGTTGCGATGCAATAATTTTAGCTGGGGACCGATCGGTATTGAAATTCGCGAAAATAAACAATAACAATAATGACATCCATGCCGTTACCGGCGCTTTTGGATTCTCCGGGAAATACATTACCCGACGGCTGCTGGACAAAGGACACCGGGTCATTACACTGACCAACTCCTTGCGGCGCGCAAATCCGTTTGGAGAAAAAGTCAAAGCCT
>JASFPE010000048.1:0-18635 GCA_050116155.1 Desulfobacterales bacterium | reverse complement strand
CTTCCTGGTTTATACAGGTGGTTTTCAATTTGGCTCTGTTTTTCTTTAGATCAATTTCGGATACTTCAACCTGTGCCGTAATCGTGTCGCCAAAATAAACCGGGGCCAGGAAATTCACAATCTGGTAAATGTAGATAGAACCGGGTCCGGGAAGCTTATTTCCCAGAACCGTGGAAATATAGCCTGCCACTAGCATGCCATGGGCAATTCGGGCTTTAAAAAAAGTATTCTTGGCATATTCCTCATTGACATGCGCAGGGTTGAGATCACCGGTGATGCCGGCATACAAATAAACATCGGCCTCAGAGATGGTCTTTTGGATTTGGGCAGTGTCACCCACCTTAAGCTCTTTAATGGTTTTTCCGATCATACAAGATCCTCACTTCGATTCCATGTGATTGGACAGATAAGCTAATCCCCAACAATGAAGCAATCAAAATCTAATCCACTTTCATCCTTATCCCTCTTTTCAAAATAAGATAAAGAAATTTAATACCTACCTATCAAATAAGATATATTGATCTTTTTCGCAACTATTGTTGCCATCTCTTATATCCCTGATGTTCTCATGACTAAGGGAATTTATAAAGTCGAATCCGAGTCGATATACCGGATCGTAATATTTGACATCGAATTCCATTTCAGATAGCATTAAAGTTCATTCCTAAAAAAATCATTGTGCGTTTTTTGGCACTATAATTTTCTTTTTACCAAACCACCAGGACTAACACATGATAATAGGATTAGATGTCGGCGGCACCCATACGGATGCGGTCCTTTTAGGCAACAATGGCCTTGAAAAGGAGATCAAGGTGCTGACCGATCCATCTAATCTCTTCCATTCCGTTACCACTGCCTTAGATGGTGTCACCTCGGACATTGATCCCCGGACAATTAAACGCATCGTTCTGAGTACCACGCTCACCACCAATGCCATTGTTCAAAAAAGACTGCCGGACGTCGGAATTATTGTCTCCAGCGGTCCGGGAATTGATCCTGAATTTTATCGCACCAATGAGAATTATTTTGCCGTATCCGGATCTATCGACCACCGTGGCCGGCAGATCGAGCCCATCGACTCCGATGAAATCAGGAAAATCGCTCAACAGCTACAGACCAGGGGAATCCGGTACATCGGGGTCATCGGTAAGTTTTCAATTCGCAATCCGGCCCATGAAATACAAATCAAGGATATGCTGAGCGATGCTTTTGAAAAAATTTTCATGGGTCACCGAATATCCGGCAGTCTTAATTTTTCCAGACGAATTGCCACAACGTATCTCAACGCCGCTGTCTACCCGATCCATAAAGAATTTTATGCGGCCGTTCAACAGTCTTTAGAGACCAAAGGGTTGGCCCAGCCCATACGATTGCTTAAGGCAGATGGCGGCAATATGAGCCTGGAATCCTCTATCGAATTTCCGGCACAAACTATTCTTTCGGGTCCGGCGGCCAGTGTCATGGGTGCCGTAACCTTCGGGTCGCAAGATGAAGATACGCTGGTCATGGACATCGGCGGTACCACCACCGACATGGCCATCCTTATACAGGGTGCCCCGGTTTTGAATCCTCTGGGGATAAGGTTGGGTAACTATAAAACCCTGATACGCTCTTTAGAAACTCTCTCGATTGGATTGGGAGGCGATAGCGCGGTAAAAGCCATGGATGGCGGGCTTGAAGTGGGACCGGAACGCTTAGGACCTGCAATGGCCTACGGAGGACCGGCGCCCACCCTTACAGATGCCCTGTTTATTACGGGGGACCTTACAGACGGTGACCATCAAAAATCCATAAACGGCCTCGAGCCTCTGGCCAAACACATGGAAGTTTCGATTGAAGCCATTGCCGATCGAATATTAGAGCTTAGCTGCAATAATATACTATCCGCCGCCCAGAGTTTGATCGATCGCATTAACGGCAAACCCGTATATACTGTTCATGAACTCCAGGAAGGATATTTGGTGCGTCCGACCAACATTCTTGTGCTGGGCGGACCGGCTCCCCATATTGCAAAATATCTCAAAAAAAACAGCGATTATACCATTCGGGTGGTACCCCGCTGGCATGTGGCCAATGCCATCGGGGCATCCCTGGCCAGAACCACATGCGAAGTCATTTTATTCGCGGATACCGAACGAAGGATAGCTGAGGCTCCGGAAGAAAATTTCAACCAACAAATTGATGGAAATTTTACCGGAGAAGCAGCCCAGCAACAGGCTTTCCAGCTGCTGCGAGACAAAGCCATTCAGCGCGGAGCCAATCCGGATTATTTAGAGATGGAAGTTGTGGAAGCGTTGCAGTTTAATATGGTTCGGGGCTTTAGAACCACCGGTAAGAATATCCGTGTTAAAGTGCAGGTTAAACCGGGGCTCATCCATGGCTATGAGGATGCTATCCGTAAGTTATCAGCAGAATGATCTGTTTAGTTTGGGTATCGAATGGCTTTAGGTTTCAGGTGTCAGGTTTCAGGTGTCAGCATTCAAAAGGATGTTTGCATTGGGCATGGCGCATAACGCATAGGATTAAATATTAAATACGATATTAGTTTTGATGTTTTGAACGCCATGTGCTTTGCGCTATGCGCTAGACTATTTGTTTTGAGCACAATACCGGTGTTTAGAAACTGACACCTGACACCCGACACCTGAAACCTGATTGAACCTGAAAGCCGAAACCGTAAGTATCGTAATTACATAAATAACGGGAGTCTATAGTGCTACAGGCGAAACACAAGACCGGCCTGGTGTTTTTCCCCGCCTTTGATTGGGCGATCAGTCCGACGCATCCTGAAAGAGAAGAGCGGCTACTTTATACTCAGGATCAGATATTTGAAGAAGGCTTATTTGATATCGAAGGTGTTTTAGAATTCAAACCCGATCCGGTAACCTTAAAAGATGTGCAACGCGTTCATTTTTGTTTTCCGGATGTATGGAGCGTGACCACCGAATCTCATTTCATCAGCGCCGGCGGTGCCAAAACCATCGGCATGGCCGTGCTTGACCATAATGTTGAACGTGGCTTTGCGCTTGTACGCCCCCCCGGGCACCACGCCATGCGCGTGGTGCATGGCGCCAGGGGATTCTGCAACATCAATATTGAAGCCATTATGATCGAATATTTACGGGAAGCTTATGATATCGAAAGAGTTGCGATTGTAGATACGGATTGCCACCATGGCGACGGCACCCAGGATATCTACTGGCATGATCCCGATACCCTTTTTATATCCATTCATCAGGATGGAAGAACCCTGTATCCCGGTTCTGGATTTCCCAATGAACTTGGCGGTCCCAATGCCGTGGGCAAAACCTTGAATATTCCGCTTCCACCAAATACCTCTGAAGAAGGCTTTTTGTATACTGCCGAGCATGTGATTGTGCCGATTCTGGAAGACTTTAAACCCGACATCATCATCAATTCAGCCGGTCAGGATAATCATTACACCGATCCAATCACCAATATGAATTTTTCAGCCCAAGGATACGCTCAGCTGACCTCAATTTTAAACCCTGACATCGCTGTGCTCGAAGGCGGCTATTCCATTGAAGGCGCACTGCCCTATGTAAACCTGGGCATTGTGCTTGCGCTGGCAGGAATCAACTACGATCACGTAAAAGAACCAGACTATGAGCCTGACCGCATCCGGCAGAAGCCTGCGGTGACGGATGTTATCAAAAAAATCGGTGAAACGGTTCTCACGATCTGGCAACAGCGTGCATATGTCAAAGATCAACTCATGGAGCAGCCAGATCCCGGCAACCGCCACCGCAATATTTTTTATGATACCGATGGAATTCAGGAGACCCAGCAGGAACAAATTCAGGTTTGTCAGGATTGTGCCGGCGCGCTGCGGATCGACTCAACCTCAAGCCGTGGCAATCATATTTTAGCTATTCACATTCCCAGAAAGGCCTGCCATGGCTGCAGAGAGCTTGGCCACGAGTGGTATGATTCTGCCAATCTACCGGAGTTTGATATGATTTATTTGCAGGATCGCACTGAAGATGCGTATTTACAAAAAAATAGTTGATTGGTGTTTCGTGTTTGGTGTTTCGTATTTGGTGTTCGGATGCTTTGGGTGACACGCACAAAACACAAAATACCAAACACAAAATACAACTTGTTTTCAATAATACGAGCCATGAATGGAAACAAAAAATGAGCAAATCAGAACAAGTACCCATTGATACGAAATTTTTAAAAAGCAATGTCGCGGAGCCCCACCAAGAGCTATCAGCCATGAGCGCTGCAAATATCGCCGAACAAGAGGCTGCTGTTCAATCGTTGCAGTCTGAAATCGGCAAAGACCTGGCCGAAGAAACCGCCTGGATGCAAAGCGAAAAACGTTTTCGAACCGTTTTTCAGGCAGCCCCTCTTGGCATTGCCATTGCAAATCCGGAGGGATATTTTGTTGAAGTCAACAACGCTTTCAAAAAAATGCTGGGGTATGACGCAAACGAAATAGAAAAAATGACCTTTGTCGATATAACCCATCCGGATGATCGTAGAGAGACACTAAGGCTGAGCAATTCGGTGCGCAAAGGAAAGATCAATTCATATAAGAAAGAAAAACGATATCTAAAAAAAGACGGTGATGTTATATGGGCGATCGTAAGAGCCACGGCTGTTAGAGATAACGACGGCAATATACAATACTGGCTTGGCATCACGGAGGATATTTCCGAACGCAAACAAGCCGAAAAAGCCTTAGAGGAATCAGAAAACCGCCACCGGATGTTATTCGAACATGCAGCTGAAGGCATTGTTGTGGTAGACATAACTAGTGGTAAAATCAGGTATGCCAATCCAGCCTTCTGCAATATGTTAAGCTACTCCGAAAAAGAACTGACAAATATGCTGGTGAGAGACATCCACCCGAAAGAAGAATTAAAGCGCGTGTTCAGTGAGTTTAAAGCCATGACGCAAGGTGAAAAACGGCTTGCCCAGAATATTCCGTGTGTGCGCAAGGATGGAATTATCATTTACGTCAATATTAACTCTACTCAAGTGGCGATCGATGGAATCGAATACATTGTGGGCTTTTTTCAGGATATTACGCAGCGCGTCAATACGGAAGCAGCCCTGCGGGAAAGCGAGGAGCGATACCGCAATATCCTCGCCAGTATTGAAGAGGGCTACTTTGAGGTTGACCTAAACGGAAATTTCACATTTTTCAATGATGCGGTGAGTAAAATTTTCGGGTATCCTCCCGATGAACTGCTGGGCATGAATAATCGGCAATATACCCGGCCTCATACCGCCAAAAAGATGTTCAAGACATTTAACAAGGTCTATCGGACCGGTAAATCTGCAAGAATAAAAAATTATGAAATCATCACCAAAAGCGGCTCCAAAAAAATACTGGAAGTATCTGCTTCGTTGATAAAAGACGAAACCAATACACCGTTTGGATTTCGAGGATTGGTGCGCGATGCCACCAAACACATAAAGGGAGAGAAAGAGAAAAAGAGAATTGCTTCCCAGATCCAGCAAGCTCAGAAAATGGAGGCCATTGGTACCCTCGCAGGCGGCATCGCGCATGATTTTAATAACTTGCTCATGGGTTTTCAGGGAAACATATCATTGATGCTGCTGGATTTAGACGAAGACCATCCTTATTGCGAATATTTGAAAAACATGGAAAGTTATATCATCAGAGGTTCTGAACTGACACGACAGATTCTGGGCTTTGCGAGACGTGGAAAATTCCAGGTAAAGACGACCAACCTAAACGACCTGCTTGAAAAAAGTGCGGGCATGTTCAGTCGCACCAAAAAAGAAATTTCCATTCACAAAAAATTTGAGGAAGGCCTCTGGCCGGTGGAGGTCGATCGGGGACAATTTGAACAGGTAATGCTCAATCTTTTCGTAAATTCATGGCAAGCGATGCCGGGCGGAGGTAATCTATACCTGGA
Organism: Desulfobacterales bacterium; assembly: GCA_050116155.1. Classification (GTDB taxonomy): domain Bacteria; phylum Desulfobacterota; class Desulfobacteria; order Desulfobacterales; family JAHEIW01. Next base: position 12,720 of record JASFPE010000048.1, on the reverse strand, counting down.
AACGGAAAATGTTCATCTTGAAGAAGACTACGAAAAGCCATATGAAATTGTCCCGGGACCATACGTTAGAATATCGATTACAGATACAGGCATCGGTATGGATAAAGAAATTCAGCAGCGCATATTTGAACCGTTTTTTACAACCAAAGCTGTCGGCAGAGGCACCGGTCTGGGACTGGCTTCGGCTTACGGCATCATAAAAAACCATAACGGCATTATCGATGTCTACAGTGAAAAAGGACATGGAACCAGCTTTAAAATATATTTGCCGGCATCCGAAAAAACTGTTGGCAGGGAAAAACCCTTGGCTGAAAAACTCAGAAGAGGCACGGAAACCATTTTGTTGGTTGATGATGAGGAGATGGTCGTCGATGTCGGAAAAGAAATATTGGAAAAACTGGGATATACCGTCATCCCGGCTTCAGGCGGGTCAGAGGCGACAGAAAAACTAAGGCAGCACGAGAATCGGATTGATCTGGTCATTTTGGATATGATTATGCCGGATATGAGCGGCAGTGAAACATTTGACAATTTAAAAAAGATTAACCCGGACATAAAAGTGCTGCTCTCCAGCGGCTACAGTATTGACGGTCAAGCCTCTGAGATCTTAAACCGAGGGTGCAATGGGTTTGTTCAGAAACCTTTCAATTTGAAGCAAATCTCATCTAAGATCAGAGAAATATTGGCGGAAAAGTAATTTAATTTAGGGATTTAGGGATTGAAGAATTAAGGATTAAGAATTTAAACCAGAAGAATACATTCAATTCATGAGTTCCTCAATTCGCAATTCCTAAATTATTATGACTTTAATTCCTAAATCCCTGAATCCCTAATTTTAGACCCCAAAGAAATTTGGATTATCTGCACCTGATTAATTACTTTCCTATTAAAAACCACAAATGCCATGGGTGAATACCGACAATCGACCATCAAAAGCAATTTGGAACTCAGAGCCCGCCTGATTCAATCTGTTCGAACATTTTTCATCAGTCACGGATACCTTGAGATTGAAACACCTATCCGCATCCCCGCACCGGCACCGGAAGCATTTATTGATGCCGAAGCTTCCGGTAGCTGGTTTTTGCAAACTTCTCCGGAATTGTGCATGAAGCGATTGCTGGCGGCAGGATTTTCCAAAATATTTCAAATCTGCAAATGCTTCCGTAAAGACGAGCAGGGTCGCAAACATATACCGGAATTTACCATGCTGGAATGGTACACGATTGGCCAGAATTATCTGGATATGATGGATCAATGTGAACAACTTCTCCTTTTTATCCTAAAAGAACTCGATTATGGAAATTCACTTGAGTATCAAGGTGTGCACATAAATTTTAAAACGCCCTGGTCCAGGTTGTCTATCAGCGACGCTTTTAATCAATATGCGAGTATACCATTGAATACGGCCTTGACGAAAAATTGTTTTGAAGAGGTTATGGTAGATGAAATCGAACCTCACCTCGGACACAATCCTATCTTCTTATATGATTACCCCGCCTGTTTAGCGGCTCTGGCAAGGACGAAACCCGATGATCCTTCGTTTGCCGAACGCTTCGAATTATATGTTGGTGGTCTCGAGCTGTGCAATGCCTTCAGCGAACTTACCGATCCGGCAGTGCAGCGCATGCGCTTTATGTCCGAACAGGATCAACGCGGAAAAATGAAAAAAAACATATATCCGATGCCCGACAGTTTCATCAGTTGCCTTCATGATCTGTCTTCAGCAGCTGGCAATGCCCTGGGCATCGACCGCCTGGTGATGCTATTTGCCGATTCGCCCCGCATCGACGAAGTGGTGACCTTTATACCAGAAGAGTTATGATCAGATGCAATCTGACATTACGACTGTCCGGTCATAGAAAAGTCAGGTTGACAGTTTATCAAAGAGTTGGCAAAATAGGTTTAGATACATTAATATTCTTGTGGGAGATGGTAAATGAAAAATTACATTAAGGCAGTCTTTCTGATTATTGTCCTTCTGTTCCTGGTTACCTTTGGGATTAAAAACAATCAACCGGTTCGATTAAATTATTATTTTGAGTGGCACACCATCGATTTTCCGCTTTATATTTTGGCTTATGCCTCTGCCATCATCGGGATATTTATCGGGATGCTCATCGGCATCAACAGCAGATTTCAGCAGCGCAGAAAAATCAAAATTTTAGAAAAATTGACCAATGAGCTGAAAGCAAAAGCAGAGAAAGAAAAGAAGGAAGAGCAACGACCGGAAGAACAAAAAGTTGACGAAAAGGCCGAAGAGACCCAAAAAGAAAATTTCTCTGACAATAAAGCTTCTGAAGAAAAGGCCGCAGAAGATCAAACAGCGACCCAGGTTATCAGTTAGATTCGAACAAGGAGGCATAGGCTATGGCTTCCTCCATGAAAAGATTTGATGAACGCTCAATAACCCGGCGCTTGTCCGAATTGGTTGACAATCTGTCCATCGATGAAATCCGGATTCTTTCACGCTTATTGGAAAATTGGGAAAAAAAAGATCAACGGAAACACCCCCGGACACCATGTTCCATCATCACGGAGTACATGATAGAGGACCGGGTTTATAAGGACAAAATTAAAAATATAGGTCTTGGCGGAGCCTTTATTCAAAGCCAAAACGCTATCGCGGTAGACCTGGAAATTTTCCAGAGCTTCTTTTTTCCAAATTTTGAAATTCCCATTCAATCAAAAAGCAAAATTGTGTGGACAGGTCCCAACGGATTCGGTGTAAAATTTAATATCATCGAGAATGAAAAGTAACCGGATATGCGGGAAAATAGCGATGTAAATAAAAAAGGCAGCGTTTGTAAGCGCTGCCTTCTTCATATTAATTATGACCTAGTATTATGCTAAGGCCTTATGCCGAAGCACTTTCTTCGGCGGGTCTTGCTTCCCTTTTTTGTCGAACGATATATTCTTTAATTCGGTTGCCATCCATCTCCTTTACGGTCACACTGAAATCACCTAGCGGAATCTCCTCTTTTTCCTGCGGAATTCGCCCGATTTGGTCAAGCACATAACCGGAAAACGTGTCATATTCCTTGGAATCTGGAATATTCATATTCACTTTATCATTGACCTCGTCGATTTCAGATTTGCCGAGGACGCTCCATTCGTTGGGTTTGATTTTTACAATGTGCGGCTCAAATTTGTCCGTCTCATCAATAATTTCCCCTACAATTTCCTCGAGGGCGTCTTCGAGGGTAATCAATCCTGAAACACCACCATGTTCGTCAACCACAATGGCCAAATGCTGCTTTCTCTTTTTAAATTGATGCAATAAATTATCCAGCTTTTTGTTCTCCGGCACAAAATAAGGATCCCGCATAGTTTTACGGACATCGATCTTGTCATTAGACGTTGCATAGTGCATTAAAAGGTCTTTAATATACAAGATGCCGATGACATGGTCAAAATCACCTTCAATGACCGGTATTCTGGTAAATCCAGATTTCACGACCGCCTCGAGATTAAATTCCTCCTCCACATCGACAACAAACATATCTGCTCTGGGTGTCATAATTTCGGATGCATTGGTATCATCGAATTCGAAGATATTGTGGATGAATTCTTTTTCCTCTTCCTTAATCTCCCCTTCCTCTTCTACGACTTCAACCATGGTCAACAATTCTTCTTCAGTGACTTTTGGTTTGCGTTGAATTTTACCGGTTAGCTTGGGAATGAAATTCAGAAACAAGATAACCGGGGTGAAAATGATGGACAACCAATAAATCGGAAATATGACGATTCGGGCTATCAGAACATTGTTGCGGGTAGCAACCGATTTGGGAAAAATTTCTCCGAAAATCAGAATAAGAAATGTCATAACCCCGGTGGCGATGCCCACGGCATTGCTTGAAACCAATTTCAGGGTGATGGCGGTAGCGATTGCCGCCGCGCCAACATTAACGATATTGTTTCCAATGAGGATGGTGGAAAGCAATCTGTGCGGATCATCCTTCATTTTCTTGATTAGCGTATTGGTGAATCCTTTCTCTTTGGCGAGGTGTATGGCTTTGGCTTTACTAATGGAGAATAAGGCGGTCTCAGCGGAGGAAAAGAATCCGGAAAGAACAAGCAAGATCAGCAAGACCAAGATTTGATCAAATAGCATATATGTTCTCAGCTAAAACTTTCGAAACCTTAAATTTGGAAATAAGTCCCTACGTATCTTACAAAATTTCAAAACGATTTTTCGTCTATAATCAAATAATATAATGATATTCGATAAGTGTGTCAATCAAGAAGTCTCAAAGTAATGAGGATCTTCGTCGTTGTCTTTTGGCACTGAATCCGATGATAAAACCAATCAAAAGAACACCGGCGCCCACTAAAAACCATTTGATATAATGATAGAGCTGGAGTCGTGAAATTTGCTCTTCAAGATCCGTCAGGCGTTGAGACTTTTCATCTAATTCTTTGGAGACCTTTTTGTAATTGTTTCTTAATTTGATAAACTCTGCCGATTCTGACTTAAGACTCTCAAAATCGCCTTGAATTTTATTAAACGCTTTCTCATTTTGTTGAAAGGCTGCTTTGAGCTTTTTGTTCTCGGTATTAAGTTTGGTGTTTTCCTCAAGCAAAGAAGCGGCTTGAGCCATTAGGTTTTTATGTTTCTCTTCCAATCGTTTCAGTTTAACATTATAAGTCTCACGGGGGGTCAGGTATCTGGATAAAACCCAACCTTCTTTTCCATCCGCCAGTCGCACGCTGGACCATTCTTCGCCGGATTCAAGGACTTCGACTTGCTGGCCGGAATCAATCACCGCGATGATTTTATGTTCCGTACTCTGGCCGGTTCGCAATGTGAGCCGTAAAACATCGGTGACATACATGGTTTCAGCACACACAATCCCGGAAATTCCCAAAATAAAGATTCCACTTAAACCAATCCATAAAATCAGCTTCTTCATAGGTTGTAATCTCCCCGCTAAATTTTGAGACCGTCTCTGTTTTTCTGGTATTTCCAAGGACAATTAATCTGGTACTCTATGCATTTTAGAATTGACGCAAATTCATTTACGTTATATTTTACAATATTCTGTTAGAATTGTAAATTCTATCAATAAGTTCTTTAAAAATGTTAGCACCTGTGTTATTTTTATCCAGACAATTTTGTATTAACTTAATATTATTATAAATTTTAAAAAATCAAATGATGAAAGAGATGGGTACACAAAGATGATCGCCTACGATCTACAATGTACCAATGGTCACGCGTTTGAAGGTTGGTTTGAAGATAGAAAGGCCTACCTTGACCAGCAAAAAAAAGGAATGGTTACCTGTCCGGTTTGCAACGATACGTCGATATCCATCATTCCGTCCACCTTTGCCATAAAATCATCTCCAGTTCAGAAGTCCGTTGAAACACCATTACAAGATGACCGCATAAAAAAAATGAGCAAAGAAATTGTTGATTTTGTTGAAAAAAATTTCGACGATGTTGGATGTGATTTTGCTAAAGAGGCTTTAAAAATACATTATGGTGTAGCGGAGCCGCGAAATATTAGAGGGGTGAGCACCAAAGCTGAAGAAAAGACACTCAAAAAAGAAGGGATCCAGTTTATTAAAATTCCCATGCCGGCTCCCCCGGATTCGGATTCATCAGCTGACTCGTAAATTTTAGAATCGCTGTCATTGTCAAACTCAATATCACGGGTGTAAGCCCGTGGTTTTTTTTGCAGCCTGCATATCAGAGGAGGACAAATGAAAACCGCCGAAGACATCGTAAAAGACAAAAAAACTGAGATTGTCTCCGTTTCATATGACCAAACTGTACAGCAGGTTTGCCAACTCATGGTGAATAGCAAAATCGGTGCAATTTTAGTCAAAGACGCGGGTAGCTATGTGGGAATATGGACCGAGCGTGATCTTTTGCGAAATTTTACGGCCCCGAATTTTGATCCTCACACGGCGCGCATTGGAGATTATATGACCACCCGGCTGCACAGCGTTTCCCACGACACACCACTTCACAAGATTGAAGAAATGTTTCTGGGACTATTTGTCCGGCATTTACCCGTCGATAAGGATGGTGAAACCATTGGTATGATTTCAATTGGTGACGTACTGCGAGCTAGCTTGCTTGAAAAAGAACACCAATTTAAAGAACTGAATGAGTTTGTCAACTGGGATTATTATGAAAACTGGAAATGGGACCGCAAAAAAAGGAGATAAGCTGATACCTGCTGTTCCCTTGAGGTTAACCTCCGAAGTCATCAAAAGCGATCATCTCTGGTTCCACACCCAAACTGTCCAACATTGCCTGGACGGCTTCGAGCATCATGGGCGGTCCGCAGAGGTAGTATTCGATCTCGGTGGGGTCCGGATGGTTTTTGAGGTAATGATCGCAGGCCACCTGATGGATAAAGCCGACCGGCCCGTCCCAGTCGTCTTCGGGTTGGGGATCGGAGAGGGCCACCTGGTATGAAAAATTTTCGAAGTTTTGCTCCAATTCCTTAAGCTCCTCGTCGTAGAACACTTCACTTTTGGAACGCGCCCCATACCAGAACGTCATCTGGCGCTCTGTTTTTTCCGTCAGCAACTGGTGAAAAATATGGGCTCGCAAGGGGGCCATGCCGGCACCACCACCGATGAAACACATTTCTCGCTGCGTGTCTTTGACGAAGAAGTCACCGTAAGGACCGCTCAGAGTCACCCGATCGCCCGGTTTGAGAGTAAACAGATAGGAAGATGCCACGCCGGGCGGTATGTCGGCCGCACCCGGCGGCGGCGTGGCGATCCGGATCGTAAAGCGCAATTCTTCTTCGGCCGGCGTGTTGGCCATTGAGTAAGCCCGAAAAACCGGTTCCTCGCTGCGCGCCTTCAAACCCCAAAAATCAAAGCGGTCCCAGACCTTTTTGTAGGTTTCTCCCACGTGAATCTCGCGGTAGAGGCGCTCGTATTCGGGAATATCGATCTGAACGTAGGAACCGGTCTCAAAATCCATCTTCTGCTCCGGATCCAGCTTGAGCCGCAATTCTTTGATGAAAGAGGCCACATTCTCGTTGGAAATCACCATGGCATTGTACTTTTTGATGTTAAAAATTTCTTCTGGAATGCGGATTTTCATGTCCTCCTTGACTTTCAACTGGCAGGACAGGCGGATGTTGTCGAGCTTCTCGTTACGGCTCAGGTGGGCTAATTCGGTGGGCAGTATGTCCCGGCCGCCATCGGTGACCTTGCATTTACACAAACCGCAGCTGCCTTTGCCACCGCAGGCCGAGGGCAATAGAATGTTGTTCTGGGTCAGTGCCGCCAGCAGCGTCCTTCCGGTCGGCGTCTCGATACTTTTGTCTTCATCTTCGTTAATGAGGATCTTGCGGTTGCCCTTTAATACGACTTTTGATTCAACAAACAAAAGCACAACGACCAAAAAGATAATCACTCCGAAGAACACAGACAGGGCGATGAGGTATGTTTCCAGCAAAGACAACTCCTTATGAAGCTTAAGCGGCTAGACCGTTTACCCGTTGAGCCCGTTATATTTTCTGGCCAAACAGAGAAAATTTCCATCGGCTATCCTATAACCGATTACAGAGATATTCCAGCGAATAACATAAACCCAATGGCTATCAGCCCGGTGGTAATCATGTTGATGGCAAATCCCTGCAAGCCCAGAGGAACATCGGCATAGCGCAATTTTTTCTGAATTGCCGACATGGAAATGATGGCCAAGGCCCAACCGGCACCAGAGCCCATGCCATAGACCACCGTTTCGCTGAAGGTGTAACTGCGTTCCACCATGAACAGAGATCCACCTAAAATGGCGCAGTTGACGGTGATCAAAGGCAAAAAGACGCCCAGGGCGGCATAAAGGGCCGGGGAGAATCGATCGATGACCATTTCCAGGCCCTGCACGATGGCGGCAATGGTGGCGATAAACAGCACCAGTTTCAAGAAACTCAGGTCTACGTTGGGCAATCCGGCCCAGGCCAGCGCCCCCGGTGCCAGCAGCAAATTGTAAACCAGCCAGTTGACGGGCGCGGTGATAGTCAACACAAAGATCACCGCGAGCCCCAAGCCCGTAGACGTTTTCATGTTCTTGGAGATGGCCAGAAAAGAACACATCCCCAGAAAATAGGCCAGCAGAATGTTGCCGACAAAGATGGAGTTGAGTGCGATGCTGATCAGGTTTTCCATGGTTTCCTTAGTCCGTTGAGCTCCTCAAATCCCTTAAATCTCGTTGTCAGTGCAAAGACGATTCCAACGGGCCCAGAGGCCTGATGGGCCTGCCGAATTATTTCTCCTTCAACAGTGTATGTTCTAACCATACAAACAATCCGATGATGATGAAGGCGCCGGGAGCCAGCACCATGAGGCCGTTGTTAACATAACCCATATCGTAGATTAGATCGGGAATGATTTGGAAACCGAGCAGTTTGCCGGAGCCCAACAGTTCCCTGAAGAACGCCACGCCGATCAGAACCGAACTGTATCCTATACCGTTGGCGATGCCGTCCATAAAAGATCGAAACGGTGGGTTGGAAAGTGCAAAACCCTCGGCCCTCCCCAGGACAATGCAGTTGGTGATGATCAACCCGACAAAAACGGACAGCTGTTTGCTGATTTCGTACATAAACGCTTTGAGCAACTCGTCGGCCAAGATCACCAAAGTAGCGATCACCGCCACTTCGACGATAATGCGGATGTTGCGGGGAATTGCATGACGCATGCTCGAAACCGCCAGATTAGAAAACGCTACCACCAGGGTCAAGGCAATGCTCATGACAATGGCGGTCTTCAGCTGCACGGTGACCGCCAAAGCGGAACAAATTCCCAGGATTTGCTTGGAGATCGGGTTGGCTTGCCACAGCGCCCTTAGGATCTCCTTGTAGGATTTGGTTTTGCGAATCACCGCCCAGGGTTTTGTAGCCGTTCCGTTCATTGTTGACTCCGTATATTCTATGTTTGCTGAGCACTATCCCGGCGGTTCGCCGACCAGATTCTTTCTGAATTTGATCGAAACCGGTTCGTAGTTTTCGAGAGTTTTTTTGATACCAGCCGATAGGTATTTGCCGGTCAGGGTTGCGCCGCTGATGCCGTCGACGTAATGGGGTTTTTTCTCCGACGGCACCACATACTCCGCCTGCCCTTTTGCAATGGAGACCGATACAAAATCACCGCTGCGATCGACAATCTTTTTTCCGACCCAATTTTTCTGAAACCAGGCCTTTTCGATTTCACCGCCTAGTCCGGGGGTCTCCGAGTGCTTGTAAACGGTGAAACCGGCGATGGTGGTCCCATCGTTTTCGATGGCCAGATAGCCATAGATCCGTCCCCATAGCCCCCGCGAGTTGATCGGCACAATGTAGGCTTGAATTTGTTTTTTCTCGACAAAAACGTACAGCGGAATATCCTGTTCATCTCGCTGGGGTTCTTCGATGAGGCGACCGGCCGGGTCGACCCAGAGTGCTTCGATGTACTGGGAATACAGAGATTCGATTTCATCGACCGAATAGGTTCTGTTCGCCTGAACCAATCCTACCGACTTGAGAATGTTGCGATGTTTATCGATTCTGACGTTTTTTTGCTGAAACCGCTGCAGTCCGGTGGAAGCTGTCGTCAAAAGAATGCTGCAGACCAAGCACAATACTGCTGCGAAAAGGATCGACTTTAATCGACTAAGCATTAGGGATCCGTTTCCTGAGTTTCATTTTGATTTCAAGGTGGTCCAACAAAGGTGCAAACAGGTTCATGAACAGCACCGCCAAACCGACCCCTTCCGGAAACGCGACGTTGAATACCCGAATCAATACCGTCAACGCCCCGATACCGAAGCCGAACACCCATCTGGCACCCTGCATGTGGGCGGCCGAAACCGGATCGGTTGCCATGTATGCAAAAGCAAACATGCTGCCGCCGATGATCAGGTGATATAACGGATTGAGGGTAAGATAAGGCGAAGAGCCCTCCACCGCCACCAGGTTCAGCAGCAAACCGGTGCCAAGCAGGCCGAGAATGCAACCGAAGATAATTCGGTAGTTGGCAATACCTAATATAATCAGAAATGCAGCGCCGGCAACACTGAGAAAGGTTGCCGTGCCGCCGATGCTTCCGGGATAGAGACCGAAAAACAGCTTCGCGGTGCTGTAGCCAGCATCGGAAAAGGCGGATTGAAGGTTACCGGAAGGCTGGATGGTTGCGGCGATTGAAAGCGGCGTTGCACCCGTAAAAGCATCCACCGCAGAGGTTTTACCAACGCTCAGGACCGTCCAGATCGCGTCACCGGAATTCTGCGCCGGATAGGCGAAATAAAGAAAGGCTCTGCCGGTCAGGGCCGGATTCAGAAAATTTCTGCCCGTTCCACCGAAGATTTCCTTACCGATCACGATCCCGAAAGATATGCCGAGAGCCGCTTGCCAAAGGGGGATGGTGGGAGGCAATGTCAGAGGCAACAGGGCGCAGGTTACCAGTATGCCTTCGCTCATTTCATGCTTGCGCACCGCTGCAAACAATGTTTCCCAGGCAAACCCGAACGCATAGACCACCATGACAATCGGGACCACGGCTTTCAGACCGGTCCAGATCACCGGCCAGAAATCGGTCCCGAGGCCCAAGGCCAGATGGGATTGATATCCGACGTTATAGACACCGAATGCGTAATGGGGCAGCAGGGCGACGATGACCAGCATCATATATCGTTTGACATCCAGACAGTCCCTCACATTGGGTGCGACACGGCTTACCCGCGCCGGTGCGAAAAAAACCGACTCGATCGACTCATAAAACGGCCATAGCTTTTCGAGTTTGCCGCCTTTTTTGAAATGCTTTCGCGTAGCTTCAAAGAATTTTTCAATTCGATTCATTGACTTGCCTGTTCTCTGTAAAACTCGGCTTTGGCGTTTTTCAATGTTTCAAAGAGCTCGATTTTGGATGGACAAACGTAAGAACACAGGGCGCATTCGACGCAATCCAGCAAACCATGTTCGAGAGATTCTTCAACCTCTCCGGCCAAGATGGCTTTGTAAGTGAACTGGGGTAAAATATCGACCGGGCACACCAGGGCGCAATAGCCGCAGGCGATACAGGCGCGTTCGCCGCCGTGCATGCTGCAGTCCATTTCAAGCTTTTCACGGTTGAGCGCCGAAAAAAATGCCCTGGAAAATGAAGGTTTCCGATAACCGGGATTGAACAGGTCCAGCAACTCACCTTTACGGTTGCCCTCGGGTACCAGATTGAGGGCTGTTTCCGAAAATCCGAGATACGAATGAGGCAATGCGCCGTAACCGGTCATAATGCCACCTTGGATATGACGCCAGTTTTCGTCTTCGTTTTCGTTCCGCTCAGCGGCGATGGCAGACAGTGGCGCTCCCATGCGGGTAATGTAATGTTTGGGTTGGCGTGCACCGGATCCGCCCAGCGAGACGACACGTTCGGTGGGATAGACGCCGTCGCATAACAAACGCGCAATCAACACAACATCCTGACCGTCGACAAACCAGGAGCGGTTTTCGTCCGGCGAGGACTTCATATGGTACAATAGAACACCCGCATCATGGGCGGGATAGTTGCCCGAGTATGTCAGATTGATCAAACCGTCGAGCAATGACGCCAATTCGGCATCGGCCAGGTGTCTGCAGACATATACCCGGCCTTCGGCCAATTTGTTCAAAACGCTCAAACCGAAACGAAAAAGCGCCTCGTTTCCAGAAAGATAGACCTGTGGTGCCGGATGAAAGGGCTCAAGGCTCTTGAAGCTAATAAACACAGCCGGCGGCACAAAGTCCGTTCGCGCGTAGTCCCTGAAAGGCAACTCTTTGATCAAAGGCCAGAGTCCCCCCACGACTAGGGCTTGAACCAGTTGCTCCCGGCTCATTTTGTCGATGTCCTCTTGGCTAAAGCGCTCAAATTCGATCGCTTTCTCGACTTCGTCCAGTTGGATGGTGATTTCTTGAATCACCCGGCGCGCTCCGAAACGAATATCGACCACGTGCCCGCCACCGGGAGACAAAAATTGAATATTCGTGTTGCGCTTGTCTTCAATCAAAGGAGCACCCAACGCGACGCTGTCTCCCTTTGCGGCCTTCAATCGCGGCTTCACAAAAGGGATATGTTCGGGCAGCAGTGCCAGACGGGTTGGTTTCTCGTTCTTTTGCAATGCAGTCGATGGCGATCCGACGACTTTCAGATTATAACCTTTTTTGATTCGGATGGTTTTCATCGGGGGCTTTTCTAAATCGGATTTCCAATTATTTATGTGACATCCAAATAACGAAAGCGGCCTTTATTGTCAACATTGATTCTTGAAGGAATTCAACCCGTGGAAATTTGGGGCGCGATGGCCGTTTACAATTTACCTCCAACCTAGCGAAGCTCTTAAGATTCTTATTAAGCAGGGGGATGTAAATCGATCTCTAAAGTTAATTTGAATTCTTCACCACTCTAAGAGGCAAGGATTTCAAATCTTAGACAACGGATTTAAAAACACGCTTGATGGCATAAATCGCAATCGCTATGGCTAAAATTAAGGCTGCAATCCCGAATAAGGTCAAGTCTTCGTATTTTTCCAAATCGAGAATGATAACCTTTCGCGCAATGGCGATCAAGGCGACTTCAATGACAACCTCCACGTGTACCACCTTTTCGACCAAGTAGGCCTTGATCGTCTCTAGAAGCTCCACACCGATCAAAACCAGCAAAAAGAAGCCGAAAATTTCGAGCAATTCCTCGATCTCGAGTAATATAATCGGTGGCGTGATGATATCCTTAATGATGATCCAA